>CATYEA010000047.1 GCA_958405355.1 uncultured Lachnospiraceae bacterium | reverse complement strand
ATGAAATTTTTTATTGACACAGCGAAAGTCGATGATATTAAGAAAGCAAACGACATGGGTGTTATCTGCGGTGTAACAACAAACCCATCTTTAATTGCAAAGGAAGGCCGTGTCTTTGAAGAAGTCATTGCTGAAATCGCGTCTATCGTTGACGGACCGATCAGCGGTGAAGTTAAAGCAACAACAACGGATGCAGAAGGAATGATTGCAGAAGGACGTGCTATTGCTGCTATTCATCCAAACATGGTTGTTAAAATTCCTATGACAGCAGAAGGTTTAAAAGCATGTAAAGTACTGTCTTCTGAAGGCATCAAAACAAACGTTACTTTGATTTTTACAGCAAACCAGGCATTACTGGCAGCAAGAGCAGGTGCAACTTATGTATCTCCGTTCCTTGGCAGACTGGATGATATTTCCACACCAGGCATTGATTTAATCCGTACAATCTCCGAAATTTTTGCTGTTGCCGGTATCGAGACAGAAATTATCGCAGCCAGCGTTCGTCATCCGATTCATGTAATCGACTGTGCACTTGCAGGAGCTGACATCGCTACGGTTCCATACAGTGTTATCGAGCAGATGATCAAACATCCATTGACAGATCAGGGTATTGAAAAGTTCCAGGCAGATTATAAGGCTGTATTTGGTGAATAATCTATTTCATATGTAACGATACTAGGAGAATAGCGGGGACATCCCGCTATTCCTATGAAGAAAAGGCAGGTTAAATGATGAATACAATAGAACTTCAGAAGATGGCCAATGATATCCGCAAGGGTATTGTGACGGCTGTACACAGTGCAAAATCCGGACATCCGGGCGGTTCCTTATCTGCAGCAGATATTTTCACATATCTTTATTTTGAAGAGATGAACGTGGACCCGAAACAGCCGGATAAAGAAGACAGAGACCGTTTTGTATTATCAAAAGGTCATGTGGCTCCAGGTTACTATTCCACATTGGCTCATAAAGGATTTTTCCCGGTAGAAGATCTGACCACGCTTCGTAAAGTTGGTTCTTACCTTCAGGGACATCCGGATAAAAAGCACATTCCGGGTGTTGATATGTCCAGCGGTTCCCTGGGACAGGGAATTTCTGCGGCTGTAGGTATGGCGTTATCCGCAAAATTAAGTGATGATTCTTACCGTGTATACACACTTCTTGGTGATGGTGAGATCCAGGAAGGCCAGGTCTGGGAAGCAGCCATGTTTGCAGGCGCACGGAAACTGGATAACCTTGTTGTTATCGTAGATAATAACGGTCTTCAGATTGACGGGAATATTGCAGATGTATGTTCTCCGTATCCAATTGATAAAAAATTCGAAGCATTTAATTTCCATGTGATCAATATCGATGGTCACGACTTTGAACAGATTGCCGCTGCATTTGCAGAAGCACGGGCAACCAAAGGAATGCCGACAGCAATCATTGCAAAGACTGTAAAGGGCAAAGGCGTTTCCTTCATGGAAAATCAGGCAAGCTGGCATGGTACTGCACCAAATGATGAACAGTACAAAGTTGCTATGGAAGATTTGGAGAAAGTAGGTGAAGCACTGTGTCAGAAGTAAAGAAAATCGCAACAAGAGAAAGTTATGGTAATGCGCTGACAGAGCTTGGCGCAAAACATGAAAATCTGGTGGTTCTGGATGCAGACCTTGCTGCAGCTACAAAAACCGGTGTATTTAAGAAAGCATATCCGGAACGTCATATCGACTGCGGTATTGCTGAAAGCAATATGATGGGTATTGCGGCCGGGCTGGCAGCTACAGGCAAAGTACCTTTCGCAAGTACCTTTGCTATGTTTGCGGCCGGACGTGCTTTTGAACAGATCCGTAATTCGATCGGCTATCCGAAGCTGAATGTGAAAATTGGCGCGACCCATGCAGGTATCTCTGTTGGTGAAGACGGCGCAACCCATCAGTGTAATGAAGATATTGCTTTGATGCGGACCATTCCGGGAATGGTTGTTATCAATCCGGCTGATGATGTGGAAGCAAAAGCTGCTGTATTTGCAGCCTATGAGCATGAAGGTCCGGTGTACATGCGGTTTGGACGTTTAGCTGTTCCGGTCATCAATGATAATCCGGATTATAAATTTGAAATCGGTAAAGGTATTACTTTAAAAGACGGCAAGGACATGACGATCATTGCTACCGGGCTTTGTGTTTCCGAATCTCTGGAAGCTGCAAAAATGCTGGCAGCGGACGGCATTGATGCCAGAGTCATCAATATTCATACGATTAAACCTCTGGATGAGGAACTGGTTGTAAAGGCAGCAAAAGAAACCGGCCGTATTTTCACAGTAGAGGAACATTCCATTATCGGCGGTCTTGGCAGTGCAGTATGTGATACATTATCAGCTCAGCAGCCGACAAAAGTGACAAAAATCGGTGTGGAAGACACTTACGGTGAATCCGGACCGGCCGTAGAATTAATTCACAAATATGGCCTGGATGCAGAAGGCATTTACAAGAAGATTAAAGCGTCTTTATAAGATAAATTGAGATAATCAAAGTACAGCCTGCGGACAAAAACATTTGTTCGCAGGCTCTTGTGTTTTATATGAAAATCCGCTATAATTTAAAGTGGTTTCTTAGTTATTAAGTTGAAGTGAAAGGCATGAAAATGAAAAACAGTGATTTTTATGATTTTGGTGAACAGATACAAAAAGTTGTCCAGTCAGCCATTGATTCCAACGACTTTAGAGAATTGAATAAGACGGTGCGGGAGACCGTGAATGATGCGGTAGATGTGGTTCGTTCCAGTGTTTCTCAGGCATCGGAGAATATTGCAAAAACACAGAATGGAAATATAAAGAGAAATACGGAAACAGCTACCGGACCGAAGGTCCATCGTTCTGAAATGAAAAGTCAGGCTTCTTATAAGGCACGGGAGAAAGAGCAGTCAAAATATTTTGTGAATCATCCGAAAGGGGAAATCACAGGAACTTTGCTGGTGGTCGTCGGTTTTATTTTGAGTACCATGGTAGGTATCGGCCTGGCCGTATTGGTAATCATACAGTTTGTTCTGGATGGATTGACGGCGCTGTTTATTCCGATTTTGATCTTATTGCTCTTTTTTGTTCTTTTTATGATATTGGGAATGCGGGGGCGTCATATAACATCCCGGATCAAGCGGTTTAGAGAATATTGTCGGATTCTGGATGACCGGGAGTTCTGTGATGTGGAAGAATTGGCTCAGAAACTTGGAAAGACTCCAGAGTATATTGTTAAGGATTTGAAAGATATGATGGCTCGCAGAATGTTTTTACAGGGCCATTTGGATAAACAGAATAAATGTTTTATGATAACAGATCATGCTTATGATCAGTATTGTCTGGCTCAGAAGAGTCTGGAAGAGCGGGAAGCCCAGGCTAAGGCCGATGCGGCAAAGATGGCGGACCCGAAATATTCGGAGGAAGTCCGGCAGATGCTCACCGAGGGAAAACGGTATGTGAAGCATATCCGTGAATGTAATGATGCGATTCCGGGAGCGGAGATTTCAGCGAAGATATCCCGACTTGAACTGATTGTTTCCAGAATTTTTGCTCAGGTGGAGAAGGATCCGACACTGGCGCCGGAACTTCATCAATTTATGAATTATTATCTGCCGACGACCCAGAAGCTTTTGGACGTCTACCGGGAACTGGATACTCAGCCGGTACAGGGGCAGAATATTTCAGATACGAAAAAAGAAATAGAGGCAACTCTGGATACGATCAATCAGGCATTTGAAAATCTATTGGATAGTTGTTATAAAGATACGGCATGGGATGTTTCTACGGATATTTCTGTTTTAAATACCATGCTTGCAAATGAAGGGCTGACGGGAGATGAATTATCCCGAAATGCACGTGCATAGCGAAGGTACATAAGAAATCTGAAAAGTAAGGGGAGAGAACGATGAGCGAAGCATTTAAAGAGTTTCAGGCGGCGCCGACACTGGTATTTGATGAAGTGCCGGAGATGAAGGAAAAAGCTGAATTAGCGGAAACAGCTGCAAAAGAACCGGAACCGATGGATGATTCCGTTTTGAGTGATGAAGAGCGGGCGATGGTAGACAGCTTCAGCCAGCAGATCGATCTGAATAATACCAATGCGATTTTAAAATATGGTGCAGGGGTTCAGAAGAAAATGGCAGATTTTTCGGAAGCAGCGCTGGAGAATGTAAGATCCAAGGACCTGGGAGAGGTCGGTGATATGCTCAGCAATGTGGTCACGGAATTGAAAAGCTTTGATGCTGAGGAAGAAAGCAAAGGCTTTTTAGGCGGCCTCTTTAAGAAAACTTCGAATAAAATGACGTCAATGAAGGCAAAATATGCCAAGGCCGAAGATAATGTGATGCAGATCTGTAAATCACTGGAAGCTCATCAGGTTGTTTTATTAAAGGATATTGCTACCCTGGATAAAATGTATGAATTAAATCTGACTTACTTTAAAGAGCTGACGATGTATATTCTGGCGGGCAAGAAGAAACTGGAACAGGTGCGCAGTGAGGAACTTCCGGCATTGATTCAGAAAGCAGAGGCCAGCGGACTGGCTGAGGATGCTCAGGCGGCAAAGGACCTGGAAGGCTTATGCCAGCGCTTTGAAAAGAAACTTCATGACCTGGATCTGACCCGGATGATTTCTATTCAGACCGCACCGCAGATTCGGCTTGTGCAGAACAGCGATACAATGATGGTAGAGAAAATCCAGTCAACGGTAGTGAATACGATTCCTCTCTGGAAGAGTCAGATGGTGCTGGCCCTTGGTGTGGAACACTCCAATCAGGCTGCGAAAGCTCAGCAGCAGGTTACGGATATGACCAATGAACTTCTTAAGAAGAATGCGGAAAAGCTTAAGATGGCATCCATCGAAACAGCAAAAGCTTCTGAGAGAGGCGTTGTTGATATCGAGACTTTGAAACAGACGAATGAATCTTTGATTTCCACCTTAGATGAAATCATGAAGATTCAGACAGAAGGCAGAGAAAAACGTCTGGCGGCGGAAGGCGAACTTCGTCAGATGGAAGATGATTTGAAGAAGAAGTTATTAGAAATACGCAAATAATGAAACGTTGTTTGTATATGTTTAATGTTTTAACAATGATATGGAGCCTTGCCGCATGCGGCAAGGCCGTTTCGTCCCGTCACGTTCTATCAGAAACAGAAGAGATTCATCTTGGATATGTTGACGAGAACCAGTCGGTGGAAATTGTAGATACTGAAGAAATCACCGTTCGGTCGGATAAAATCAATGTAGGTTTCGCCCAGAGTTCCAATCTTTAGGATTGGCAAGTTACTCAGACAGAATCTTTTTATACCACTTTCATGGAAAGTGACGGATATCATTTAAATATAGTAGATGCTCATGGAGATATCGGGCGTCAGAAGGAACAGTTGGAAGAGCTTGTGGATGCGCCGATGGATGTGTTGTTTATTGTCCCGGTGGATCTGGATGAAATTTCCGACATTGTAGAGCGGGCGGAAAATGCCGGCATTAAAGTGGTTCTTCTGAGTTCGGAAGAGGCGGAGGCCATGAGCGGAGATGAAGCGCGGCGTCGATTGGAAAGTGGAGGGACGCCCTGACAGATGAGACAGACAAAAAGAGGTAATTATGGCAGCAAGAAAAGAGTATATAAAGATTAGAGGTGCCAGAGAACATAATTTGAAGGGAATTGATATTGATATTCCCAGAAATGAGTTGGTCGTTCTTACCGGTTTGAGCGGATCAGGAAAATCTTCTCTGGCCTTTGATACAATTTACGCGGAGGGGCAGCGGCGCTATATGGAGTCTTTATCTTCCTATGCCCGTCAGTTCCTTGGACAGATGGAAAAACCGGAGGTGGAAAGTATTTCAGGCTTGCCGCCGGCGATTTCCATTGATCAGAAATCAACGAACCGCAATCCCCGTTCCACAGTAGGAACAGTAACGGAAATCTATGACTATTTACGTTTACTTTATGCACGAATCGGTATTCCTCATTGTCCGAAATGCGGTAAGATCATTCAGAAGCAGACGGTGGATCAGATGGTCGACGCTATTCTGGCGCTGCCGGAACGGACCCGGATTCAGCTTCTGGCCCCGGTAGTCCGCGGTCGTAAGGGTGAACATGTGAAAATCTTCCAGCAGGCAAAACGCAGCGGTTATGTCCGGGTCATGGTGGATGGTAATCTCTACGAATTGTCAGAGGAAATCAAGCTGGAAAAGAATAAGAAACATAATATTGAGATTGTAGTGGACCGTCTGGCGGTCAAAGAAGGTATTGATAAACGTTTGACAGATTCTCTTGAAACAACGATGAAGCTGTCGGACGGTCTCGTTGTTGTCGATGTCATCGGCGGAGAACCGATGAATTTCAGCCAGAGTTTTTCTTGCCCGGACTGCGGTGTCAGTCTGGAAGAAATTGAGCCGAGAAGCTTTTCGTTCAATAATCCTTTCGGGGCCTGCCCGGTATGTAAGGGTCTGGGCTTTAAGATGGAATTTTCACCGGAATTGATTATTCCGGACACATCATTGAGCATCAATGAAGGAGCTATTGCGGCTATGGGCTGGCAGTCGGCCAACTCTAAAGGAAGCTTTACCAATGCTATTCTCGTTGCTTTGGCGGACCATTATGATTTTTCATTGGATACGCCATTTAAAGACTATCCGAAAAAGATACAGGACATTTTGATTCACGGTACTAACGGAGAATCTGTCAAAGTACATTATAAGGGAATGCGTGGTGAAGGTGTTTACGATGTGGCTTTTGAAGGCCTGATTCGGAACCTGGAGCGTAAATACCGGGAAACAGGATCGGAAATTACACGTCAGGAATATGAAAACTTTATGATGATCACACCGTGCGGTGAATGCGGCGGCAAACGTTTGAAACGGGAATCGCTGGCAGTCACAATTTCTGATAAAAACATTGCGGAAATTACGGAAATGTCTATCGTTGAACTTTTGAAGTTCATGAATCATTTAACATTAAGTGAGCATCAGCAGATGATTGGGCAGCAGATTTTAAAAGAAATCCGTTCCCGTCTGGGTTTCCTCGTCAATGTGGGATTGGACTATCTGATGCTGGCCCGTTCTACAGGAACCTTGTCCGGCGGTGAAGCTCAACGAATCCGGCTGGCAACACAGATCGGTTCTGGTCTGGTCGGTGTGGCCTATATTTTGGATGAGCCGAGTATTGGTCTCCACCAGAAGGATAACGATAAACTTCTGAGTGCCCTCAAAGATCTCCGGAATTTGGGAAATAGTCTCATAGTGGTAGAACATGATGAAGATACGATGCTGGAAGCAGATTATGTGGTGGACATAGGACCTGGAGCGGGCGAACATGGCGGCGAGGTGGTGGCAAAAGGAACACCGAAGGAATTTATCCGAAGCCGTAAATCGATCACTGCAGCCTACCTTTCCGGTAAAAAACGGATTCCGGTTCCGGAAAAACGCCGTCAGCCAACGGGCCACCTTACTATTTTCGGTGCTCAGGAAAATAATTTGAAAAATATTGATGTGGATATTCCTTTAGGTGTATTTACCTGTGTAACGGGTGTGTCCGGTTCGGGAAAAAGCTCTATTGTCAATGAAATTTTATATAAACGACTGGCCAGAGATTTAAATCATTCCAGAACTTCCCGTCCAGGTAAGCATAAAGATATTCTTGGTGTGGACCAGTTGGATAAGGTCATCAATATTGACCAGTCACCAATCGGACGGACGCCGCGTTCCAATCCAGCTACTTATACGGGTGTTTTTGACATGATCCGTGATTTATTTGCTTCCACTGTGGATGCCAAAGAACGGGGCTACAAAAAAGGCCGTTTCAGCTTTAACGTTAAAGGCGGTCGATGTGAAGCCTGCGCCGGTGACGGAATTATTAAGATTGAAATGCATTTCCTTGCCGATGTTTACGTACCTTGTGAAGTCTGCCAGGGAAAACGTTATAACCGTGAAACTTTGGAAGTCAAATATAAAGGGAAAAATATTTACGATGTTCTTAACATGACAGTGGAAGAGGCCCTGGAGTTTTTCGAGAATGTGCCGTCTATTCGGCGCAAAATAGAAACTCTCAATGATGTGGGACTTTCCTACGTTCGTCTTGGACAGCCATCGACAACTTTATCCGGCGGCGAAGCACAGCGAGTCAAGCTGGCGACAGAGCTCAGCCGTCGAAGCACCGGCAAGACAATTTATATCCTTGACGAGCCGACGACAGGACTTCATTTTGCAGATGTTCACAAACTCATTGAAATCCTGCAGCGTCTGACCGACGGCGGAAATACGGTTGTTGTCATCGAACACAATTTGGATGTTATCAAGACAGCCGATTATATTATTGATATCGGCCCGGATGGCGGAGACCGGGGCGGTACCGTTATTGCCCAGGGCACTCCGGAGGAGGTTGCCCAGTCACCGGTTTCCTATACTGGAAAATACGTTCAGAAATATTTGGAACGGGATAAAAAGTAGTATGGAATGACAATGGGATATTAGCAGGATTGGATATTGAAAGACGTAACCGGTGAATTATTGCCGATTCAATCAATAAATAAAATCTAAAAATAGTATGGCATTTGGAATGAAAATGTTGTATTATAAAAGTTACCCTATCGCGCGAAGCTAGGCAAAGCGCACCCATGCGGAGCATCCGATATACGGGCTTCTCGAATGGGTACACCCTAGGCAGCTCTGATATTATGCCGCAGTAAGTGCGGAACGATCAGGTATACCTTTTTAAATAAGATTGTGATAAATAACATAGGAGGAGACGGTACATGAATCGAGAAATGATTATCGTGTTGGACTTCGGCGGACAATACAATCAGTTGATTGCGAGACGTGTCAGAGAATGTCACGTATATTGCGAAGTTCATCCCCATACCATGACATTGGAACAGATTAAAGCATTAAATCCAAAGGGAATTATTTTTACCGGAGGACCAAACAGTGTTTACGGAGAGGATTCGCCGACATATCAGAAAGAAATCTTTGAATTGGGCGTGCCGATTTTAGGTATTTGCTATGGCTCCCAGTTAATGGCTCATATATTGGGCGGTAAAGTTGAAACAGCTCCAGTCAGTGAATATGGTAAAACCGAAGTGGATATAAACACCTCCTCTGTGATTTTTGAAGGTGTTTCTGAAAAAACAATTTGTTGGATGAGCCACACCGACTATATTGCAGAGGCACCAGCCGGTTTCAAGGTTGTTGCCAGCACTCCGGTCTGCCCGGTGGCAGCCATGGAATGCCCGGAAAAGAAATTTTATGCGACCCAGTTCCATCCGGAAGTTATGCACACCCAGGAAGGTATGACCATGCTTTCCAACTTTGTTTATAAAGTTTGCGGATGCAGCGGTGACTGGAAAATGGATTCCTTCGTTGAAACTACGATTGAACAGCTTCGTGAAAAAATCGGCGACGGCAAAGTGCTTTGCGCTCTGTCCGGCGGCGTTGATTCCTCTGTTGCGGCTGTTATGCTTGCTAAAGCTGTTGGGAAACAGCTTACCTGCGTTTTTGTAGACCATGGTCTGCTCCGTAAAAACGAGGGTGATGAAGTAGAAGCTGTTTTTGGACCGGATGGCCCATATGACCTGAACTTTGTCCGTGTTAATGCTCAGGAACGTTTCTATAGCAAATTGGCCGGAGTTACCGAACCAGAAGCAAAACGTAAAATTATTGGTGAAGAATTTATCCGTGTATTTGAAGAAGAAGCTAAGAAAATTGGTACTGTAGATTTCCTTGTACAGGGTACTATTTATCCGGATGTCATCGAATCCGGTCTTGGAAAATCTGCAGTCATCAAATCCCACCATAACGTGGGCGGCTTGCCAGACTATGTTGATTTCAAAGAAATCGTTGAGCCATTGCGTCTCCTTTTTAAAGATGAAGTCCGCAACGCCGGCCGCGAACTTGGCATTCCGGAATACCTTGTAAGCCGTCAGCCGTTCCCAGGCCCAGGCCTTGGAATTCGTATCATCGGCGAAGTTACCGAGGAAAAAGTCCACATCGTTCAGGATGCGGACTACATCTATCGGGAAGAAATCGCTAAAGCTGGTGTTGATAAAAACCTCGGCCAGTACTTCGCAGCCCTCACCAACATGCGTTCCGTAGGTGTTATGGGCGATGGGCGTACCTATGACTATGCGATTGCCCTCCGGGCCGTTACTACAAGTGACTTTATGACCGCTGAATCCGCTCATATTCCGTGGGAAGTTCTTGAAAAAGTCACCAACCGTATCGTCAACGAAGTCAAAGGCGTAAACCGTGTACTTTATGATTGTACCGGAAAGCCGCCGGCAACGATTGAATTTGAGTGATGAAATTGTTGAGGGGCAACACGCATTTCTCGAAAGGGCAAAAAAGTTGTTTCCTTTATACAAAAAAATAGGAAAATGAAGTAGACCTTGAAATTTGGGAGCAATCCTGAATTTTGAGGTCTTTTTTATTGCCAGCATGGAGCTGTGAAATCTTGTGAAAAGCCTTATTTTAAGGCACTTTGTGGTCGCTCATTTGTCTTTTGAAACAGAATTTTGAAACAGATAATGAGGACAGATTGTTGAGGCAAAAGTTGAAACAATGATGTGGAAAAAATATACCAGAGGGAAAAGAAATTGTTGCCTCATGTGGAAACGACATTTGCCCTCTGACAGAAATGGACTTGAAAAAGCCTTTATTTATGCGGGTTTCAAGCAAATTTATTTAAGCGTTGGCAACGATTTGGCAACATTTCGGGTATCACTCACTGAATAACAGAATACTTC
>CATYEA010000046.1 GCA_958405355.1 uncultured Lachnospiraceae bacterium | reverse complement strand
GGGAGGGCAGTGAACGCCGGAAAATATGGGCTGTGGACGTGCCATCCGGCCTCTCTTCGGACACGGGACAGGTTCTTGGCTGTGCGGTGAAAGCAGATGTGACGGTGACCTTTGGTTATATGAAACGGGGAATGATTCTCTATCCGGGGCGGGACATTGCAGGAGTCTGCTTTGTAGAGGATATCGGTTTCCCGAAAAAATCTCTGGAAATAAATCCTGTGGCGGGCTTTTCCTGTGATGTACAGGATTTTGAACAACTGCCGGAGCGAAAAAATGATTCCAATAAGGGAAGTTATGGTAAAATATTAATCATTGCAGGCAGTAAAAATATGAGCGGTGCCGCTTATTTTTCCGGACGGGCTGCTTATGCTTCCGGAGCCGGGCTTGTCCGGATTCTGACACCGGAAGCAAATCGTATTATTCTTCAAAGTCAGCTTCCTCAGGCCATGATCTCGGTCTGGGAGGAAGTGGATGACAGCGCATTGAAGGAAATACTGGATTGGGCGGATGCGTTGGTTATTGGTCCGGGGATTGGTACAACCCATGAGATGGCGGCAAATATCGAAAAAGTTCTTCAAATGGCTGATTGTCCGATTGTTTTGGATGCAGACGGTTTGAATCTTCTGGCGGAGCATGAATTCTGGTATTCAATGCTCGAGGGACATGCGATAATTACTCCCCATATGGGTGAAATGGCCCGGCTGACAGGCCAGTCCATTGGAGATTTGAAGGCTGACAGGGCCAAGGCAGCCAGGGAATTTGCTCAAAGCCGGAAACTCATCTGTGTTTTAAAAGACAGCTCGACGGTGGTGTCTGACGGTGAACAGATTTATTTTAACTGCAGCGGCAATCACGGGATGGCCACCGGAGGTTCCGGCGATGTGCTTGCAGGAATGATCGGGGCGCTTACTGGTGCCCGTATGGAGTTATTTAAAGCCGCCTATATGGGCGTTTATCTTCACGGGTGTGCCGGGGATGCTGCGGCGGAGCGTTTCAGCGCCATAGGGATGACCAGTGTGGAAATTATAGAAGGTCTTTTGGGAGTGTTTACAAGACTGAATTGAGAAACCGAGGTTGAGATTGAATTGAACAAGAGTGAAACAGGCAGTATCTATCGGATTTATGCCAGGATAGATTTAGATGCTTTAAAATATAACGTAGACGGAATTAAAAAGTGCAAAGCAGATGGCGCCATGCTGATGGGAGTTATCAAAGCGGATGCCTACGGGCATGGAGCAAAGATTTTTGCCCACGAGTTGGATGAAATGGGATTTAACTGGTTTGCTGTGGCCACGGTGGATGAGGGTATCGAACTGCGTCGGGACGGTATCAGGAAACCGATACTGGTACTTGGCTATACCTGTGAGGCTCAGTATCCGGACATGGTACAGTGGGATATCACACCGACAATTTACAGTTATGAAATGGCGGAGGCATTTGATGCGGCGGCAGGAACTGCTGGGAAAATTGCTGACATACATATAAAAATCGATACGGGGATGAGCCGTATCGGATTTCTGCCGGGAAAAGAAAGTCTGGATGAAATTGAGAAAATTAGTCATTTAGGGAATCTTCGAATTCAGGGAATGTTCACACATTTTGCCTGCGCGGATATGCGGGATAAGACCCATGTGGACGGACAGATCGCTAAATTTCACGAGATGATCGACGGTGTCAAAAGACGGGGAATTCCGGTGGAGATTTTTCATTGCTCCAACAGTGCATCGATTATGGAATTACAGTCGGAGCATATGAACATGGTTCGGGCAGGGATTATCCTTTATGGGTTATATCCGTCTCATGAAATGGAAGAAGAGCGGCTGCCGTTAAAACCGGTCATGTCATTACACAGCCATGTGGTTCATGTCAAGGAAGTACCGGCAGGCGTCACTGTTGGTTATGGAGCCACCTATGTGACTAAGGGACCGACACGGATCGCGACCGTTCCGGTGGGCTATGCGGATGGATATCCAAGGGCCCTTTCCAATCGGTCGTCGGTGCTGATTCGTGGTCACCGGGCGCCGATCATCGGAAGAATATGTATGGACCAGTTCATGGTGGATGTGACAGATATACCGGAGGTGGCTGATGGTGATGCGGTCACATTGATCGGAAAGGACGGCCAGGAAATGCTTTCCGTTGAGGAAATTTCTGAGATGGCCGGTTCCTTTAACTATGAATTTGTCTGCGATGTGTCCCGGCGGGTGCCAAGGGTATATATGAAAAATGGGAAAACGATAGGTATCGTTAATTATTTGCGTTGACGGTGGAATTTGACAGGAACCTTAAACCCCTGATGAATATACTTAAGATAAATGGGAATAATTCATCTTAGAGATTTATCAGGAGTGTGAAATGTGTGGTTATTAAACGCGGAGATATATTTTATGCTGATTTAAGGCCGGTGGTCGGATCGGAACAGGGCGGAGTGAGACCAGTCCTGATCATTCAGAACGACACCGGAAATAAGCACAGTCCAACGGTTATCTGTGCGGCAATTACCTCACGAATGAATAAAGCAAAGCTTCCGACCCATGTGGAGCTGGATGCGTCCAGATATCAGCTTGTGAAGGATTCAGTCATTCTTTTGGAGCAGGTACGGACCATTGATAAAAAACGTTTAAAAGAAAAAGTATGCCATTTGGATGTGGAAATTCTAAAAAAGGTAGACAAGGCACTGAGTATCAGTTTAGAATTATAAGATGAATATACATGAAGGAGAAGATATAAGTATGGACGAAGGTAATCCCTGGAGAAAAACTTTTGGGAAATGGTTCAGAAATGATTCTGACGATGAAAAACAGGAAGAAAAGATGGAAGAAGAGATCATTCAGATGGTCAGCGAGGGGCATGAGCAGGGGGCCATTGATGCCCAGGAAGCTAAGATGATCAGTAATATTATGGAATTTGACGATAAGCTGGCTTCGGAAGTAATGACGCACCGGAAGCATATTGCGGGCTTTGAGGTGGAAATGCCGCTGCGGGAGATTGCCATACGGATGGCGGACGACCGGTATTCCAGATATCCGGTGTATGAAAAAGATGTGGATAACATTGTAGGTATTTTACATATCAAAGATGTTTTAAAATCTTTGCTGGCCTGTCCGGAGGGAAAACCAATCCGGGAAGTCATGCGTCAGCCGTATTTTGTTCCGGAGACACAGAATATCAGCCATCTTTTTCGTGAGATGAAAAATAAATCTGTCCACCTGGCCATCGTGATCGATGAGTACGGTCAGACGGCCGGAGTGATTTCCATGGAAGATATTCTGGAAGAGATTGTTGGAAATATTCTGGATGAATATGATGTGGATGAGCATTTTATTCAGGAGTTGGAAGACCATACATATTTAATGAAAGGTTTGACGGAGCTTTCAGAAGTGGAGGATGTTCTGGAAATCGAATTTGATGATGATTTCGATACGCTGAATGGTTTTCTCATATCGCGGCTGGAACATATTCCTTCGGAAGATGAAAAGGCCAGTGTATCTTACAGGGGATATCATTTTCAGGTCATCGGAGTCGCCGATAATATGATACAGATGGTAAAAGTGGCTCCGGTTCAAAACAAGACCTTGCAAGAATCCTAAATGGATGATAGAATATTACAGTTAGAAACGAATTATAGAAAAGATAAGGAGTGTTATTATGTCAGGACATTCAAAGTTCGCCAACATAAAACATAAAAAAGAAAAGAATGATGCCGCAAAGGGTAAGATTTTTACAATCATCGGTCGTGAAATTGCCGTAGCTGTTAAAGAAGGCGGGGCTGACCCTGCAAACAACAGCCGTCTTCGTGATGTCATTGCCAAGGCTAAAGCAAACAATATGCCGAATGATACTATTGAGCGTGGTATCAAACGTGCCGCAGGTGATGATGGTTCCGTAAACTACGAGAACGTTACATACGAAGGATACGGACCAAGCGGTATTGCTATTATTGTTGAGACATTAACGGATAATCGTAATCGTACAGCTTCCAATGTTCGAAATGCTTTTACAAAGGGCGGCGGTTCTGTTGGTACGATGGGCTGTGTTTCCTTTATGTTTGATAAAAAAGGTTTGATCATTGTTGATAAAGAAGAATGTGATATGGATGCGGATGACCTGATGATGATCGCACTGGATGCCGGCGCAGAGGATTTTGCCGACGAAGAAGACAGTTTTGAAATTACAACAGCACCGGAAGATTTCAGTGTCGTGCGTGAAAATCTTGAAAAAGAAGGCATTCCAATGGCTTCTGCAGAAGTGACTATGATTCCTCAGACATGGGGCACATTGTCAAATGAAGAAGATATTAAAAAGATGAATCGTATTTTGGATTTATTGGATGATGATGACGATGTACAGAATGTATATCACAACTGGGACGAATAATATGTAGGGACAAGGCAAAAGGGCATTTGAAAATTTCAAGTGTCCTTTTATATTATATCCTGCTGCTTTTGGCGGGATGGACAGATAAGGAGGACATGCATGAAGACATTAGGTTTTATAGGAATGGGTAATATGGGGCAGGCCATGCTCTCGGGGTGTTTAAAGGTATTTAAACCGGAGGAAGTTGTATTTACTGCGCTTTTAGAAAAAGATTGTCAGGCAGTCAATGAAAAAACAGGAGTAGGCTATGTGATGGATGCCGTCTCCTGTGCGGCTGATGTGAAATATCTGGTGCTGGCAATTAAACCTCAGGTTTATCCGGAAATACTTAAAAAATTATCGGGAAAAATCCGGGAAGATCAGATTGTAATTTCTATTGCGCCAAGTTATTCCATTGCCCAGGTGAAGGAAGGCTTGGGCGGAAATGTTCGGGTTGTGCGGGCGATGCCGAATACACCGGCCATGGTCGGCGAGGGGATGAGCGGTGTATGCTTTTCCGATGATGCTTACAATGATGAAGAACGGCAGATGGTTGAAGCTTTCTTTTCTTCTTTTGGGAAAATGGAGGTTGTTCCTGAAAATCTCATCAACGCGGTGACCGTAGCCAGCGGAAGTTCTCCGGCTTTTGTTTATATGTTTATTGAAGCTCTGGCTGATAGTGCGGTGAAGTACGGTATGCCTAGGGATAAAGCCTATACTTTTGCAGCTCAGGCTGTTTTGGGTTCTGCCAAAATGGTTCTTGAAACAGGGGAACATCCGGGGAAATTAAAAGATAATGTATGTTCACCGGGAGGTACGACCATCGAAGGCGTTGCAGTCCTTGAGACTAAAGGAATGCGGAGTGCTGTCATTGAAGCGGCCTCAGCGGTGTTTGATAAGTGCAATCGGATGTAGAAAGATGGAAAGGCGGCAAAATATATGGAAGAATGTAAACGGATTCGGAGAGAATTAATGCATCACGGTGTTATCGTGGATTTTTATAAAGATACAATGCAGATGCCAAATGGCCACGAGGTGGATTGGGATTTGATTTCTCATAAAGGAGCCGCGGCCGTAGTAGCCGTGCGGGATGACGGACGGCTCTTTATGGTCCGTCAGTATCGGAACCCATTGGAGCGGATGACGCTGGAATTGCCGGCTGGAGCATTAAATTTCAGGGAGGAACCGCCGGAAGTCTGTGCCCGCCGGGAGCTGGAAGAAGAAACCGGCTATATGGCTGGAAAAATGGAACATCTGATAGATATTTTTACAACAGTGGCTTTCTGTGATGAAAAAATTTCCATTTATGTGGCATCGGATTTAAAGCCAACGAAACAGCATCTGGATGAAGATGAGTTTTTGGATGTCTTCACTTATCCGGTGGAAGAGCTGATTCAGATGATCTATGATGGAAAGATTCAGGACAGCAAGACTATCTGTGGCCTGATGACCTATTATCATAAATATTGCAAATAATTCTTAAGACATATGTCCCCTGATCTGTTCATATAATGACCTATAGAACAGGTCGGGGGATGATTTTATTTATAGAGACAGATATAAAACAAAAATGTGGGTACTCTTGATTTTGCTTGGTGTTGTCATGGGGACTCTGCTTTTAAATGTGACTATGGGATTTTGGGGGACAGCCCTGACAGAACAGGTGGAACAGTATCATCGATTGATTCAGAATCAACTGGAACCTTCCTTGGGACTGTTTATCCGGATATGTTTTTATCGGGTTGGTATCATGATTGTTCTGATGGCTTGTATACGTCTGACGGACAATTATTATGTTTTGTATCCGGTGGTTTTTCTCATGAGCCTGTCTTTTGGCTACACGTTATCACTGCTCAGCTTTCGTTATGGTTTTCGTGGAATTTTGTGTATGCTGGCCTATTTATGTCCGCAATATTTGATTTATATTCCGCTTCTTGGTACAGTATTGAGAGAAGTCTCATCCCAAATGGACAGGGCCTATCCGGCCAGTTTTAGGCGCTCAGTGGTAATTTTTGCTATAATTTTAATAGGTTGTGGTGTGGAGAGTTATATAAATCCCTGGATTTTAAAAATCGTCCTAAAAAATTTTTTTTAATAAAAATCAATATATTGGGCGAATAATTTGTTAATAAACCGTATCTTGTATTTTGTTACAAAAATAAGAATTTACGTAATATTTTCGTAAAAATTCTATTTGATTTTCTGAACAATTGTGATTATAATGAGAATAGTTATTACACAAATGAGGGTGGCGAAATGCACGAAATGATTGAGCAATTTGTGACTTACTTGACGGATGTAAAGAAGTCCTCTGCAAACACGGTAGTCTCTTATCGAAGAGATTTGGTAAAATTTCATAAATTTATGGAGTCTCAGGGTGTTTCGGATGTTTTAAAGATCAATCCGACAAATTTGAATTCTTATATGATTCATATGGAGAAAGAGCAGTTTGCACCGTCAACGATTTCGCGGAATATTGCCACATTGAAGGCCTATTTTGGATATCTTCAGAGAGAAGGCTATATTCTTGCAGATCCGACAGGACAGCTTAAAGCGCCGAAGATCGAGAAGAAGATGCCGGAGATTTTGACGATGAAAGAAGTGGACCAGCTTCTGGAGCAGCCGTCGATGAAGACGAATAAAGGAATCCGTGACCGGGCGATGCTCGAGTTGCTTTATGCGACGGGAATCCGTGTCAGCGAACTTATTTCCCTGAAATTATCGGATGTGAATCTTGGTGCGGCATATATTCATTGTCAGGATATGAGCCGGGAACGTATCATTCCTTTTGGAAATACAGCCAAAAATGTTTTGAAGGTCTATATCCGGGAAGCCCGGCCAGCCATGGTCGATAATGCGGCGGAGGATATCCTTTTCACGAACTGCAACGGCACGCCGATGAGCCGTCAGGGAGTCTGGAAATTATTGAAGAAATATGCGAAAAATGCGGGTATACAGACGGATATTACACCGCATACTCTGCGTCACTCCTTTGCGGCCCATCTGGTAGCTAACGGCGCAGACCTGCGTTCGGTACAGGAGATGCTCGGACATTCCGATATATCCACGACCCAGATTTACGCCCGGATGAACAGTCGTCGGATTAAAGAAGTGTATTCTAAAACCCATCCAAGGGCATAAAAATATAACGAACCCCGAAAGTCAATTGGTGGCTTTCGGGGTGATTTTTTTATCAGCATCTCTCTGCAATTTCGTATAAAAGATTTTCGGAATCTTCCCAGCCAAGGCAAGGGTCGGTGATGGACTGACCGTAGACATGAGGCTGACAGCCGATTTTCTGATTGCCTTCTACGAGGTAGCTTTCGATCATGACACCTTTGACAAGATTTCGAATATCATCGGAAAGGGAACGGCTGTGGAGCACTTCCTTGACGATACGGATCTGTTCTTTAAACTGTTTGTCCGAGTTGGCATGATTGGCATCCACGATGGTCGCCGGGAATTTCAGATTTCTTTCACCATACATATCGTAAAGCTTCATTAAATCTTCGTAGTGATAATTCGGACGGGAACGACCGTATTTATTGGTTGAACCGCGCAGAATCGTATGGGCATAAGGGTTACCTGCTGTATTTACATCCCATCCACGGTAAATAAAGTTGTGGGCCGCCTGAGCAGCGACAACAGAATTCAGCATGACAGAGAAATCACCGCTGGTCGGATTTTTCATACCGGCTGGTACGTCAAACCCACTGGTGACAAGGCGATGCTGCTGATCTTCCACAGAGCGGGCGCCAATGGCTACATAGGAAAGAATGTCTGCAAGATACCAGTAATTTTCCGGGTAGAGCATTTCGTCGGCAATCGGCATACCGTAGGTCTCTAAAGCATGCATATGCATCTTACGAATAGCAATAATACCGTGAAGCAGGTCCGGAGCTTTTTCCGGATCCGGCTGGTGAAGCATGCCTTTGTAACCTTCACCGGTGGTACGTGGCTTGTTTGTGTAGATTCTTGGGATGATGATCACTTTGTCTTTAATTTTTTCCTGAACTTTCACAAGACGCTCAATATATTCACAGACAGATTCTTCGTTGTCTGCGGAACATGGCCCGATAATGGCCAGAAATTTATCGGATTTTCCGGTAATAACATCGATAATCTGCTGATCCAGTTCTTTCTTTTTAGCGGCCAAAGAAGGGCTTACCGGATAAAGCTCTTTAATTTCCTTTGGAACTGGCAATTTCTTTTTGAATTCAAAACTCATTTTATGTTCTCCTTGTATGGTAAGAATGTTTCTGATATTTTATTATAATACAACGCTTTTTGAATGTCAAAATAAAAGCTTGCATTATAAAAGGAAAATAGGTACAATGAAATGAGTTTATAAATGAAGGAATTGAATTATATGGAATATATCATTGAAATTGGAGCAATTCTTCTGGCATCGGCTCTGGCGATGATGCTGCACGAATTGCCGAAATCCATTGTCTATGTGCTGACCGGGCGGCATTGTCAGGCAGCTGACCGGCATCGGATTTTTAAATTATATCAATATATCGATCCGGTGGGCTGTATTCTTTTTTTGACATGTAATGCCGGATGCAGCCGGCCTTATCCTTATCGCCTGAAGGAAAAGGATACGAATGTGGCTATCGGTTTGACAGGCTTTTTGACATTGGGCGTGATGCTCATGGCTGGTTATGCTTTCTATCATCTGGTCCTTCCCTATCTTCCGATGACTTTGGGAATCGATTCGAAAGGGCAGTTGATGGTGTTTTTTATCCAATTGAGCTGGTATTTCATTTATGCGGTAATGGTTCTGCTGATCGTCAATCTGTTTCCGATGATTTCTTCAGATATCTTTCTCATAATTATTGCCATTGCCCCATCAAAGCTGATTCCTCTGATGAAAAATGATGCTTTGATCAAAGGCTTGCTTATTATCTGCATTGTTTTCAACATTGTTTCGTCACTGGCTGTTCAGGGAATGAGTCGTCTGGATGCTCTTTTGGGCTTTATATAGGAGGGGTTATGGCGCTTGCGGTAAAGCTTCAGGTGTTTGAAGGGCCTTTGGATTTATTATTGCACCTGATTGATATTAATAAAATTGATATATATGATATTCCGATTTCCCTGATTACAGACCAGTATCTGGAATATATTCGGCAGATGCAGGCTCAGGATATGGAAGTTATGAGTGAGTTCCTTGTGATGGCGGCAACGCTTTTACGGATCAAATCAAAAATGCTGCTTCCGGCGGAGCCAAAGACAGAGGAAATCGCAGAGGACCCGAGAGAAGAACTGGTGGAACGTCTTTTGGAGCATAAAATGTTTAAATATATGGCTATGGAACTGAAAGATCGTCAGTTGGATGCAGGAAAGACCATGTATAAAGGCCGGACCTTGCCGAAAGATATGGTCTATGAGGAGCCGCCGGTGGATCTGGATGCCCTTGTAGGGGATATGGATTTTCAAAAGCTTCATAAGATTTTTCAGGATGTCTTAAAACGTCAGGAGGACAAGATGGATCCGATCCGGAGCCGGTATGGCCGTATTGAGCAGGAAGAAGTCAGTCTGGCCGACCGGATTGAGTTTATTTTGGATTATGGAGCCAAATGCCAGAAATTCAGTTTTCGGGAACTTTTATCCAGGGGACAGAGCAGGAATTACATCATTGTTTCTTTTCTTGCCATTCTGGAACTGATGAAGGGCGGTGTCATTCAGATTTCCCAAAATGAGATTTTCGGTGATATTGAGATTGAGATGACCGGTCAGGGAGCTGTACCGGAAGAAATAAGTTTTGAAGGAGCGTAATTTATATATGGAGATAAAAGCCATGGAGGCTGCCGTGGAAGCTTTGCTTTTCGCCATGGGAGAAGCGATTCCGGCGGCAGATATTGCCCAGGTATTGGAAATTGATACGGAAGAGGCCAGAAAGCTCGTTCGGAATATGATGACTCGCTACGACGAGGAGGACAGGGGAGTGCAGATCATTGAATTGGAAGATTCTTTTCAGATGTGTACAAAGCCGTCCATGTATGATTATCTGATCAAGATGACCCATCGGCCTAAAAAGCATACATTGACCGATGTGGCTCTGGAAACCCTTTCGATCATTGCCTATAAGCAGCCGGTGACCCGGGCAGAGATTGAGAAAATCCGGGGTGTCAATTCAGACCATGCCATCAACCGTCTTGTGGAGTATAATCTGGTCTGTGAAGCCGGACGGCTGGATGCGCCGGGAAAGCCAATCCTTTTTGGAACGACGGAGGAATTCTTACGAACTTTTGGTGTGCGATCCGCTCAGGATTTACCTGTGCCTGACCCGGAAAAAGTGGAAGAGTTTAAGATGGAGGCAGAGGAAGAAGTCGAACTGGGAATCGAAGAGGATTCCTGATGTAAATACTTTTTATTAAGCATGTGCTTTTTTGTGAAAAAAGAAACCTGACAGGCGAAAAAAAGTCGCTGTGTCA
>CATYEA010000045.1 GCA_958405355.1 uncultured Lachnospiraceae bacterium | reverse complement strand
TCCATTTCCTTCGGACAAAGATAACTCATATTCGCTCCGGAAATCAGGACTTCACAATGATCTCTGGATAATATTTCGTGACACAGTGTTTCCGCCTTATCCCGTGGAATCTCCGTTTTTGCAAGCACAGCTCCCGGATTTCCCGGACCGTAGATGACAGCCCCATTTTCGCACATATAATAAATATCATCTGCAACTTCCTGAAATAATCTTCGAAGACTCGTATACTGCCGGCCGCTGGCCGGACAGAACAGAATATTTTTCTTTTTCAAACGCCGGATCTCATCAATTACAACCGGTTTCAGTTCGGTTTCCTCACCGTGAAGCAATGTTCCGTCAATATCACAGGCAACAAGCTGTATCATTTCTTATCCCCCTCCGTATCATTGTCATCCCTCTGTATACGCTCTCTATGCTGATATTCCATGAATTCTGTCGGCGTACAGTCGACGTATTTATGAAAGATTGAAATAAAATATTTATAATCGCTGAAACCGCATAATGCCGCAATTTCATAAACACGAATTTTTTCTGTTTTCATAATCTGAATAGCACAGTGAATCCGATACCGATTTAGGAAATCATTAAATGAACATCCCATCTCTTTTTTAAATTCCCGACTCAAATAGGCGGCACTGACCTTATAAGTGTCGCTCAGATTCTGCAGACTGATCCGCTCTGCATAATGCTGCTGAACATAGCGGACCATCTTTCCGGGATAAAATGACAGTTTTGGTTTCTGCTGTTCCAATTCCACAATATCCAGACTATCTGCCGGACCGTAAGTATTTTTCTGACTCTCTTTCCAGGTGGTTTCCAACCACCGGACCTCATTTTTTCTGTCTGTCTTGCGGCAGGCCCCTGCAATGGCCTTCGTCAATTTCTCATTATCGACAGGTTTCAGCAAATATTCGCAGGCCTCCAAATGCAACGCCTGCTGCACATAGTCAAAATCATCATAGGCAGATAGAAGAATCGTTTCAAAACTTTGCTTTTCCTGTCCCTTACGAACCATTTCCAGGCCATCCATTAATGGCATACGCACATCTGTAATAACAATATCCGGATGAAGACGTTGAATCATGTCCAGTCCCTGCTGTCCATTCTCTGCTTCTCCGACGACAAGACAATCGAGTGCCGCCCAGTCGATGACATAAATAATGCCCTTCCGTATCACTTTTTCATCTTCCACTATCACTACCCGATACATCCTCTGTTCCTCCTCTTCGAGCCGGAAAACGGATTAAAATCTCTGTTCCTACTTTTTCCCTGCTTGAAATCTGTATTCCATAGGGTTTCCCATAAGTCAGCCGCAGACGGCAATGGGTATTCTGCAATCCAATATGAGCGTCTGCCGGCATCTCTGAGCTTTCAAGTTTTTTATTTATTTTTTCCAATGACTCCTCCGAAATACCATCTCCGTTATCAGTCACCCGAAGAACCGCATCCGCACCAGAAAGCTCTCCGCTGATCCCAATATCCAGTGAAGCTTTCCTCCGAAATCCATGACGAATACAATTTTCAACTAATGGCTGGATAATAAGTTTCGGTATAAGACAGTCTTCCATCTCTTCAGGAATCTGAATATCATAGGTCAGGTTCTCATCAAGGCGAATCTTCTGCAATTCCAGGTAAGTCTGAATATATTGAATATCATCTTTAAGTGCAACCTGGGTTTTTCCGGTTCCAATACTGTACCTTAAAAGATTCGATAAAAGCTGAATCATCTGTACGGATTTCATCGGATCTTCATAATTCATGTATTGAATCGTCTGAAGAATATTAAAAATAAAATGAGGATCAAACTGGGTCTGAAGCTCCCGGATTTCTGCCAGTCTGGCCCGGTCGGCAATTTCTACATTCTGAGCCACAAGTTCCCGGATTTCTGCCGTCAAATCCATATAACGGTGAGACAGATATTGAAATTCATCCGCACAGTCAATGCTTAATTGAAAATCCATGTTTCCGCTCTGGAACTCATCAATGGCCTGCTGCAGCTGCTCCAACGGCCGGGACAACCGGGTTCCCACGGAACGGGATAAGAGACTGATCATAATGATCATCATAAGCGCTGCAATAAAAATCAATGCTACGCCATATTTAATGATCATATTAAATACCGAAAGGGAATCCATTGTCAGAATTTCAATATCCAGCAATTCACATTGGCTGGAATAAACCAGATAATCCATATCATTGACAACCATCCGATGGGAACGATTTTCCTTCGCTTCAAATTTTCCCAAAGAATCCACCAATGTATCATCACTGCTGGCAATGACCCGATGAAAATCATCTCTTAAAATGACCACATCCCGATACTTTTCTGAAATCATCTGTTCCAGTTCGTCTTCCAGTAATTCAAATACCAGATAGCCACACTCATTTTCTGTCAGACAGATTCTCCGTCCAATCAGATAACAGATTTCCCGGTTTCCTGTTCGACTTTCGTGATAACACATTCCGTCCGTATTTCCATTTTCCAGACGTCTCAGAAACTGGCGCTGATCATGACTGGTTGCCGTATAGCTGTCTCTGGCTGACCAGGCATTGGTCAAAAGGATATCCCCCTCCTGGTCAATGACATAAAAAAGGCTGCCGCACTCCCTGGCCCTGACAAAATCATAAAGCTCCTGATAAAGCTCCGTACTTGAGACTTTTTCCTGAAAACACCGCTCATACAGCGGGTTATCCGTCGTGCTTTCCATATAGGCCTGATAAACCCCAATTTCCGAATCCAGCTTTTCTTTTAGGTTCGCATTTGCCCGGTGATTGGCATTCGAAGCTGCCACCAGGGTCCCTATCATGAAAACGATCCAAAATAAAAGGAGCAGCCCCACAAGTACAGCAACATAACGGGAAAAGGCTAATTGAATCTGCCGGCAAAAGCCCCGTTTCTGATATGGCATGTGAGTACCACCCCTTTCTGTTTACAAATTAGTTTCCTGACTGCCCGATATCCTACAGACTGATTTCCCGGCTGCCCGATATCTTAAAGAAAAGAAGCAGAACGATGACGGTCGTCAATGTCAGCATAACAGACAAAGCGGCAGCTGTACCGTAATTTGCCCGGACAACCTCCGTATAAATGGCAATAGTCATGGTCTGTGTCTTATTGACATAGAGCAGCACAGAAGCACTTAATTCACTGATAATTGTCATCCAGCTCAAAATCGCTCCGGACAGCACCCCCGGTGCCATCATCGGCGCAGTAACTTTAAGAAATGTTTTCAGATTTGATGCTCCAAGGCTGATTGAAGCCTCCTCAATACTCGGATGAATTCCCGAAAGTATAGCTGCGCTGGAACGAATCGTATACGGCATTCTCCGCAGCACATAGGCCAGAATAATAATCGTCACACTGCCCACCAGCATAAACGGACGTTTATTAAATCCCAGAAGCAACGCAATACCCATAACAGAACCTGGAATAATGTACGGCATCATCGTCAATATATCCAGAAGATTTGTTACTACATTCGGCCGACGTATTGTAATATAGGCAATCAATGTTCCTATAATAACGATCAATGCCACAGCAAGAATACTGAAGGTGAATGTATTTCGGATACATCCGCCCATCTTACTGAATGCCACACGATAACTGTCCAACGAAAAGCCATCTACAAAGATACGTCCGCTCGTTTTCTTAAAGGAGGTGTAAGTGACCGTAATCTGCGGCATCAGTCCGATGAGTACTACCAGATAAACAAAAATATGAGCAATAATATTTTTCCATCCATGGTATTTTTTTGGCTGAACCGGATTGGTCGCGCTCATACTGAAAGACATTTTTTTAGAAATCCACTTCTGTATTAAGAATAACACAGTTGTCAAGATGACCATCAAAACACTCAATGTTGCAGCAAATCCGTCATCACCGCCCATTTCACTGATAAACTCATTATAAATCAAATAAGGCATCGTCCGGTAACCCTCACCAATAAGCTGAGGTGTACCAAAATCTGCCATACTCCGCATAAATACAAGCAAGCCACCGGAAAGCATCATCGGTGCGATCAGCGGAAGAACAACTTTGAAAACCCGTTTGATACCCGTACATCCAAAGTTCTCCGCAGCCTCCAGCAGGGAATTATCCATATTCTTTAATGCACCGGATACATACAGATAAATCAGGGGATATAACTGCATGGTAAATACAAGCAGCATTCCCGGAAATCCATAAATAGACGGCAATGTAATTCCCGTCAAATTTTTAATCAATGTTGTGATGGATCCGCTGCGGCCCAGGAGTAAAATCCAACTGTAAGCTCCGATGAACGGCGGAGAGAGCATGGTGATAATAATAATAATATCAAGCGCTCCTTTGCCCACAATTTTCATGGTCTTCATAATATAAGCAACGACTGTTCCAAGTACAACGGCACAAATAGTCGCACAGACAGACACTTTTAAACTGTTAAACAAAGCCTTTAAATAATAAGGTTTTCCGAAAAACTTTGCAAAATAGGCCAGGGTAAATTCGCCTTCCCCGTTAATGACACTCAGCCGAAAGATTTTCAGGATCGGATATACCAAGCCAAATATGAAAAAGAGCATGCATAAAACTGTCGTAACAAACCAAATGTCTACATGAAACCGGCTTTTCGGTTTGAGCTTATTTGACATCATTCACCACCCCCTGGGTCAGGTTCATGCTTCCGTCCGCGTTGAAAACATTGATTTTATTTGCTTTGACCTTCAATCGAACCCGGCTTCCATTCTGGATAATTCCTTCCAGCTCAGACTCGGAAATAGTTTCAACTTCCTGGCCATTATCCAACGTAATAAAATAATGGGTATTTAATCCAAGGAATACGCTGTCACGAATAGTTCCAGAAATCCCCTCTTCGCCCTCGGTAATAATAAATTCTTCCGGCCGCACAGAAACCCGCACCTTATCCGTATTTTTAGCTTCCGGAAGAAGATTTCCGACCTTTACTTTATAGCCCCCGTCAAATTCGAGGACAAATTCATTCAATCCAAGGACACAATGTGCATCCAGAATGTTACTGCGTCCGATAAAAGTAGCTACAAATTCATTGGCCGGCCGCTGATAAATGTTCTGCGGTCTGCCCACATGCTGAAGGACCCCATTGTGCATAACTCCGATACGATCGCTGATTGCAAGGGCTTCTTCCTGATCATGGGTTACATAGATCGTTGTAATTCCTACTTCATGCTGTATTTCACGGATAACATTACGCATTTCCACGCGAAGCTTGGCATCCAGATTTGAAAGTGGTTCATCCATTAATAATACATCCGGCTCAACCACTATGGCCCGTGCCAAGGCAACGCGCTGCTGCTGACCTCCGGACATGTTCTGTGGCAGACGGTCACGAAGATTTTCGATATGTACCGTTTTTAAAATCTCGTCCACCCGCCGGGTAATTTCCTGTTTATCCACTTTCCGTTCCTGAAGGCCAAAGGCCACATTTTTAAACACCGTCAGATGAGGAAAAATCGCATAGTTCTGGAAAACCATACCGATATTCCGTTTTGACGGAGCCACATTGTTGATCACTTTATCTTTAAATCGTATTTCTCCGCCCTCAATGGAATTAAAACCGGCTACCATACGCAGCAGTGTTGTTTTTCCACATCCCGAAGGTCCCAGCAACGTAAAAAATTCTCCGTCATGAATCTCCAGCGAGAGGTCCGGTATAATGATATTATCGCCATACTTTTTTACGGCATGTTCAAATGTAATAGGGTAGCTCATATTCATTCCGCCTTTTCATCCAGATTTTTATTTAAAAATTGAGAGGATACCCCAAAACTATGGGGCATCCTCTCCTTTGCATTTAACGATCAATTATTCAACGTTTGTTACACATTCGGTCCATTTTTCAGCCCATTCATCTTTATGTTCGGAAACATAAGCAAAGTCTGTTGTGATTGTATTGATCTCGTCAAGCGGTGCCATATGATCACCAACAACGGAATCTGAACGAACACCACGCAGGCAGGCTTCGGTTCCGAATTTGTTCTGAATTTCTTCACTTAATACATAATCAACGAATTTCTGTGCATTGGTCAGGTGATCTGTTCCGTTTACAACCATCAGCGCGGAACCACACATAACAACGCCTTCTTCCATGTAAACAACCTCAACATTGTCAGCGCCATCCATGATATAACTGCAGGCCGGATCTTCGTAAGTAATACCTACGGCATATTCGCCTTCAACAACACCTTTATGTACGGCACTGGAGGATTCAAGAACATTACCATCGATGTTATTTAAAAGTTCCTGAACATATTCCCAGGCTGCTTCACTTTCATACTGGCCTTCTTCAGAGAAATCTACCAGAATATTTGTCAAATGGTCAAATGCAGAACTGGAACCAGCAGCATCGGCTGTTGCAATTTTTCCTTTAAGTTCCGGATTTAACAGATCTTCATAGCCTTTGATTTCGATATCGCCGACTAAATCTTTATTTACCAACAATACACTGCAGCCCATCTTATACTGATTAATAGCTCCATCACTCTTGAATTCGTCCAGAACATATTCCTCATTTGGAGATACATATTCCTGGAATAAATCTTCATTGGATTTAGCCATCAAGTAACTGCATCCAAGTAATACATCCGCAATCGGTTCGTTGGATTCAGACTGGAGACGTTTCAGAATCTCTCCCGAACCTCCGGTAATGATATCTACTTTAATACCTGTTTCTTCTTCAAATCCAGGAACAATCAGATTGATCAAGTCATCCGACTCTGTCGAATATAATGTTAATGTATTATCTGATGAAAGGTCTTCCACCTCACCATCCGCTGCAGCAGCTGTTGTTTCCCCCGTTTCATCGCTGGCTGCTGTAGTTTCTTTACTATCTCCGCCGCCGCAGCCGACAAGTGCTCCCATGACCATAATTGCGGATAACCCGACTGCTACTTTGTTACGCCAATTTTTTTTCATATTAAACGTTCCTCCTTCTCCACCTTAAATGGTTTTTATAGAAGAAGTATACTTTAGATATTTTATTTCCACCATCCCAAAATCTGACATTTTGTCCAAAAATCTGAACTTAATTTTTGAAATTCCCATTATAATACACAATAAGGCTCCGCCCTGAAATAGACATGTATTATCAATCTGTCTAATTCAAGGGGAGCCTATTTATTTTTTCTGAGCATATTGTATTACAGACTGTTCAGATAGTTTGTTCCGTTGCGTTTCTTGCCCATCGAAGCATTTTTAATCTTTTCAAGTCCGGTTTCCGGTACATCCTTGAACTCCAGAATGCCTTTCTCCCGGGCCAGATTCAAGAGCTGTTCACCCTTTTCTGTGCGGACGATGACCTGATTCCAGCCTTTATCCACATCCCAGCCATCAGCACTGCGGGCGCCGCCCACAGACAGATCACTGAATTCTGCCGTCATATCTGTACAGGCATGACAAGCCTGGCGCACGATCGGATTAACTTCATCCAGGTCTACAGAAATATCTTTTCCATCCTCACGGAGTACCAGAGAATGATATTTGCTTGGTGGAATATCCATATGGCTTACTTTTTCCGGATCTGCATATTTCGCTGTCAGGTTGTGAATGTCATTCCACTCTAAGCCCCAACCGCAGAATAAGCCGAATACCATTCCAATATTATCCGCATTGTTATCATTTTCCGGCAATGGTTTGGATTTCATCTTATAGACAGCCAGTGTTTTACACGGTGTCCCGACAACGCCGATTTTATGATATTGATTTTCTTTTAATGCCCGGTTTAAAACAGCCAGTGTTGGCGGAATCTGGAAAGTGCTTCCGGAACAGGCCCGAATTTCTTCGGCTGTTGTGGCAAGAACGCCTTCTGCATCCAAACCGCCTTTGGATTTTGTCAACACGGCAGAATCGATAAAACCTTCTTTCAGAGCCAGCTCCACCAGTGCGGTCATCGTGCCGCCATGCTGGGCATTGCCGCGGATAGCCGGGTCTGTGGCCCGTGTCAGGTACAGTCCCCGAAACGGTCCGATTTCCGGTGTCAGTGTTTCTGCCGGAAAGAATTTATTTTTCAGAGCATCCAAATCTGCCGGCATGCGCGGACAGAACGCCTGACAGCGTCCTTCTGTGCGCTCACAGTCAAAAAAACATATTGTACGGCCTTCATAAGAATCCCAATAAGGGCACATGCCCTGGCAAGCACCGCAGCCCGTACAAAGACCAGGCTTGATCACTTGTGTATCAAGTGCAAATGTACTTAACATTTCATATCCCCCCTATGTCATAATCGTCGGTATATTAAATACCTTTACAGTCATCTCATCCGCACTGTCCGGCAGATAGTTTCCAAGAATATGATTGGAACCGCAAAGATGATCCTGAACAAGATATCTATACCCCGGCTTCTGGGGGTCTATAAATCCGGCTTCGTATAAATGTGGTGTCAGTGTATCAATCACCGTATTTCTAGGGAGCTTTAAATCCAGCGTTGCATCTGTTGTATGATGCTGAAAATGTACAGTAATAATGTCATTCATCTGCGCTGCCTCCTTCCCCGTCGATGGCTTCGCAGCCCTTTGCAAAAGCTTTCTGGTTAATTTCCAGAGCACGTCTCTGGAAACGCTGTGTCAAAATAACGGCCAGCTCTTCTGTATTTAACGGTGATCCCGGAAGACGGCTGAATGCGCCGAGCAGCGCCACATTGGCAGCTCTCGTATCACCAATTTCCATAGCAATATCTGCAGCCCGTACCGCATGGGCTTCTGCTGTCAATGCTTCAAGTTCTTTTGTAATATCCTCGATGGATGGATAGGTCTGATTTCCCTGTAAGACTCCCAGCGGATAAATCGGACGAGGATCATAAATGACCATCGTATTCGGTCCGGCATACTGACGTGCCATACGAAGTGTCTCCAGCGGTTCAAATCCGATGATGATATGAGCTTCACCGGAAGGAATCAAAACACCCAAATCCTCAGATTCAGACACTCGCACATGACTCATAACGGAGCCGCCCCTCTGGGATGCGCCATAGGTTTCTCCAACGGCAACCCGGTAGCCCATGTCATTCATCGTGCTGGCAACGATTTCGGAAGCCAGTACATTTCCCTGACCGCCAATACCGCAGATAACGATGTTCAGCGGATCAAATCGTAATTTTTTCATTCTTCCTCACCGCCTTCCACTTTAATAGCACCGGACGGACAAAGCTGTGCACAAACACCACAGCCCACACAGGACATTGGATCAATTTTAGCTTTATTCTTTGTGAAATCCCATGAATTACCCGGGCATCCCCAGACACGGCTGCAAAATTTATCACAGCCACAGCCATCGCCGTAACAGATATCCTGATCCACATAAACTTTGAGACGTTTTGTGGTCTGTTTGGACATCAGTGTTGCACAAGGCTGCTTCATGATAAGCACTTTCAAACCATCCTGATCTAATAAATCCCGGAGGATTTTTGATGTGCCTTTTACATCAAACGGATCGGCAATCGTTACCTGACAGCCGATGGCTTCACAGATTTTTTCAATAGACATAGCCTGTGTATAGTCACCCATCGCTGTAATTCCAGTTCCCGGATGCGGCTGGAAGCCGGTCATCGCCGTTGCTGAATTATCTAAAACCATGAGCAGCATATTTGCATGATGATAGCTGGCATTAACAAGTCCAGGAATAATGGTATGGAAGAATGTGGAGTCACCGCACATGGTAACAACCTTCTGGTCCAAACCATAGGCTGTCAGCTGTCCAAGACCTTCCGCCAGATTTACACCGGAACCCATGGCATTGCATGCCTGATAAGCCCAGAAACCGGCCGCCTGACTGGACATAATGTAACATCCGATATCGCCGACAACGATACCTGGATTTTTCTCATATTTTAATGCTTTCTTTAGTAAATAGAATGTGGCACGATGCGGACATCCGGCACAGAAGGTCAGATCACGCACAGGAAGTGTGTCCGCTACACCTGTCTTTTCCTCATAATCCGGTGTATCCGCCAGAGCAGCTACCGCATTCATAACGATATCCGGATTTAATTCTCCGATTCGAGGCAGCGCGCCGTTGGAACGTCCTGAAAATGCAATATTCAGACGATGTTTACCGGCAATAGCTTCCAGATTGTGTTCCAATACCGGATCCACTTCTTCTAAAACAAGCACCTGCTCTGCCGAACGTAAATACTGGAGAATATAATTCTCCGGTAATGGCCATACAGTTGCCAGACTCAAAAGTCCAACCTCACCGCTGACTTCCAGACGGCGAATCGCTTCATGACAATAAAGTCGTCCCGTACCTCCGGCAACAATCAGTTTCTTCGGCTGTTCCGGACCCTCGTAATGATTGTAAGGGCAGGTCTCAAATATTTCCTGAATGCTATCCAGTTTTTTGAGCATCGGCTCATGTAAATAATTGACGCAGGTCAAACGATCCCACTCTCCGACCTGCTGCATCTGGTGCGGTTTCTCCGGCAATTCGCCTAAAACCACATTCCCACGTCCATGGCAGACACGGGTCGTCAAACGCACGATAACCATTTGCTGCGTTTTCTCGGAAAGCTCAAAAGCATACGGAATCATATCTTTTGCTTCCTGCATATTTGTTGGCTCGAGCATCGGCACATCGGCAGACATGGCCTGATAACGAGAGTCAAACTCATTGGTACTTGAGTGTGCACTCGGGTCATCCGACGTGATGATGACAAGCCCTCCTTTAATACCATGCTGTGCGCCGCAATGAAGCGCATCGGCTACACATAACAAACCGTTCTGCTTAACAACGCACAACGACCGCGCATTTGCAAGTGATACACCAATACAGGCTTCCAACGCACATACCTCATTGGTTGACCACTCTGCATAAAAATTACGTTCACGGGCAATCTTTCCCAACATGCCCAGCACCTGTGAAGACGGAGAACCCGGATAAGATGCCGCAAAATTTATACCGGCCTCAACCGCTCCACGTACAACGGCCTCATTCCCC
>CATYEA010000044.1 GCA_958405355.1 uncultured Lachnospiraceae bacterium | reverse complement strand
TGGGTCTGGCTATCACTATTTTGTATAATGACATTATTCTTCTGGACTATTTTGCCATTGATGACCAACGCCGAAACAGCGGCGCCGGTTCTTCGGCTCTCCACCTGCTTTTGGAACGCTATGCAGGCAAACGTTTTCTTCTTGAAATCGAGGCCCCGGATATTCCATCAGAAAACACACCGGAACGCATACGCCGAAAAGCATTTTATCTCAGAAATGGTATGACCGTCATGCCGTTTCGCGTCAATCTCTTTGGCATCGAAATGGAAGTTCTGACCAACGGCTCCCATGTCTCCTTCGACGAATACCACGAGATTTTTACACAGATTTTTACACCATGGATTGCATCAAAAATAAAAAAAGTCTCCCCAAAGTCCTAAAAAGACTTCAGGGAGACTCTCTCATATTTTATCTACTGATTCAAATGTCAAAAGACTGAATCATCTAATACAGACTTGCAAGAATATCCACACACTTGTCAATGCCTAAAATACCGCTGTCTAAAGCCACATGATAGTGGTGCATATCGCCCCACTTCATATCCGTATAGAACTGATAGTAGGATGCCCGCCGTTTATCCTTATCTTTCAGACGTTTTTCCGGCGTTTCGGTCCGTTCACCATACTGTTTAACAATCCGTTCCGCCCGCCGTTCCATATCCGAATGGATAAATACAGTCAGACAATCCTGAACATCCTTTAAAATATAATCCGCACAACGTCCAACGATAACGCAGGACTCCTTTTCTGCCAATTTCAAAATCACGTCTCTTTGAATCTTCCACAGATAATCCTGGTTGGAATGCCCGTTAAAATCTCTGTCAGTAAATGCACTGGCAAACCAGCTTCCATGCGGCGTATATTCACCGCGTTCCGCAATATATTCTTTGGCAAAACCACTTTCTTCAGCGATTTTCTCAATCAGCTCATAGTCATAACACGGAATTCCAAGTTTTGCGGCAGTTTGTCTGCCAATTGTCCGTCCTCCGCTGCCAAATTCACGGCTGATGGTTATAATTCTATTGCTCATATTTTACCTCCCGTTCCACCGATTCAACTTTCAGTGTCTTATACGTATATGCAATCACAATCGCTGAAATTATGAATGTAAGCACATCTGACACCGGCATGGAATATAGTACACCATCCAGGCCGAAAAATCTCGGTAAAATCAACGCAAAGCCGACGCCAAATACCACTTCTCGTACTAATGAAAGCATAGTAGACAGAAAAGCCTTGCCCAAAGACTGCAGATAAATAAAAGTCCCCTTATTGACAGTTGCCAGAATCATCATGCACAAATATGTCCGGAAACACTTAATTGCAAAATCCGTATAGTAGCTGCTCTCGTTTGCTGCACCAAAAATACCGATTAACTGACGCGGCAGCAGCTCTACGATAAGTAAAGCCACAGCGCCGACAGCGGCCTCCAAAATAAGCAGCCGAGTGAACAGGTTTCTCGCTCTGTCCTTACGGCCCGCACCGATATTGTATCCGACAATCGGGATACAGCCGGCAGCCATACCTACAGCAATCGAAATAACGATCTGGAAGAATTTCATAACAATGCCAAGCACAGCCATAGGAATCTGAGCATACTGTGCCTGCCCGAAAATCTCGTCCATGGCACCATATTTTAAAGTCATATTCTGGATAGCTGCCATTGCCGCTACCAGGGAAATCTGTGAAAGGAAACTACAGATACCCAAAGGCAGGTATTTTGCAGCAAGTCCCGGATGAATTCCAAAGCTGCTCTTTTCCAGCTTGACAGCCTTCATATGGCACAAATACCAGATGGATAAAAATGCTGTCAGTATCTGACCAAGTATGGTAGCCACGGCAGCACCCATCATACCCCATTTAAAAATAAAAATGAAAATCGGGTCCAGAATAATATTCGTTACCGCACCGGCTAATGTGGAAACCATGGCAAATTTCGGACTTCCGTCGGAACGGATAATCGGGTTCATTGCCTGACCAAACATATAAAACGGTACGCCAACCGTAATCCAGAAGAAATATTCTCTCGCATGATAAAAGGTCTCTTCATTGACCCGGCCGCCGAACACGGTCAGAATCTGCTCCTGAAATACCAGATAAATAACAGTGACAATTAAACTGCAGATAATGCAGAGAACAACGGCGCTTCCGATACCCTTATGGGCATCTTCCTTTTTATTGGCACCCAGACAGATACTGACAAAAGCACAACAGCCGTCACCAATCATAACAGCTATAGCAAGGGCCACCACCGTCAACGGAAAAACAACCGTATTTGCCGCATTACCATAGGAACCCAAATAACTTGCATTAGCAATAAAGATCTGGTCAACAATATTATATAATGCTGCCACCAGCAGGGAAATAATGCACGGAACTGCATATTTCCTCATCAGAGCACCTATTGGCTCTGTTTCTAAAAATGTATTCGATTTCTCATTCATCGGAACTCTCCTCCATTCAAAAAAATAAAAGCGTGTTGTCAAAAGAGCTGGACTTATGCCTTTTGGCGACACGCTTTTTCAGATCCATAACGGCACTGAACAATTAATAATTTTCTTTACGAACTTCAAAATAACTCTGGGAATATCCGCAGACCGGACATACCTCCGGCGCTTCCGTGCCAACAACCAGATGACCACAGACACGGCACTCCCACATCGTCTGACCGCTCTTTGCAAATACTTCCTGCATTTCAACGTTATGTAACAGTTTACGATAACGTTCCTCGTGAGCTTTTTCAATTTCGCCTACGCGACGGAATTTCTCGGCTATCTCAGGGAAACCTTCTTCTTCGGCTTCCTTTGCCATACGGTCATACATATCTGTCCATTCATAATTCTCACCTTCAGCAGCCGCCAACAAGTTCGCTGCGGTATTTCCAATGCCACCAAGAGCTTCAAACCACATACGTGCATGCTCCTGCTCATTGCGGGCTGTTTTTAAAAATAATTCAGCTAACTGTTCATAACCTTCACGCTGTGCAACGGCGGCAAAGAATGTATACTTATTACGAGCCTGACTCTCACCAGAGAAAGCCTCTTCCAGATTTTTTTCCGTTTTCGTTCCTGCATACGGATTTTTTGATTCGGCTGTTTCATCCTTCAACAACTCAAAAACAGAAGCCGGCTGTTTACATCGCGGGCAGACAAAATCCTCAGGCAATGGTCCTTCATGGATATATCCGCATACTGTACATTTCCATTTTTCCATATGATTTCCTCCTTAACCTGCAAATAATTTCTTATTTCATAAAAAAAAGCGAGTAGCATTCAACCGGATTTACGCAGGTTTGCTACTCGCTGTATTAATTATAATACCATCTTTTCTCATTTACGTCAAAGGTATTTTTTTATAAAATTTTTTTTAAATTAACGGTTTCATTCATATTTTTTTCCAAACACATACATTGGTATAAATATTCCCAAAACGAATGCCAGCGGAACAAGCAGCCGGATAACGCCCCATAATTCATTGCCATAAAAAAGCCAGAGAATAAAACCTACCGCAGGCAGCAAAATCGTTCCGGTAATACTCCAGACCCGGGCCGCATTCAGGATATGCGGCCAGTTGCTGTTATTAAAATGAAGGCCCGGCATATTGATTCTAAACGCTCCGTCGGAAACAAAATTAATTTTGTTTTCGTCATAATAGGATGGCAGCGTTTCTCTCGCAAACATACAGAACCACCCGCCAAACAGCAAAAGCATTCCCGTATAGGGCAGCATACTGTCTGCCATATCACTCCATGTAAAACCCACCGCTCTAAACAATAGAAGCTCCGCTGCCACAATACACAAGCTGAGTATATAAATTCCCGTCCACCGCTTGCGGAGTTTCCGCTGCGATTTCTGTTCCTTTAACGACATATCCAGGGAACAGGTCACCAGCTTTTCAACCTCATCCTTATTTAATGAACCTTCCGTCTCAAACCGCTCGCCGCGAAGCAGCTCCGTTACCGTCACTCCAAAAATCTCTGCTATGGGAATCAGCATGGACACATTCGGCATACTTAAGCCTCGCTCCCATTTACTGACTGCTTTATCCGATATAAAAAGCTGTTCCGCCAATTCTTTCTGAGTCAAATGCTTTTCTTTCCGAAGCTGTGCAATGAACTCTCCAAATTTCTCGTTATCCATCGGATACACAGCACAGCTCTTTTCGGTATCTGTCTGATACATAAGGCCACCTCCTGAAATCATCTTACATTCCAGGCCTCGTCAAAGCAACCGACTAACAGTAGAATCCGGCCGCAGACACCATTTCATTGTATTCGTGTCCGGCTATTACCGCTGTTTTGTCAAAATCCTCACTGCTTTCGTCAGCCATTGCATTAAATAACTGGTCAGGAGCATCAATGGAATAATAAAAATCAGCCGCCAATTCAGTATATGGGTAATACTGAAAAATCCTGGGAAGAGGAAAATTGCCGCCACAAAGATAAAGCCTACGGCTATACACAATATCTGACGCCGTGTATTCATCGGCCGACATACTTCCCAAACAACCATTTGGCTGATAAAACCGGCCAGTATCAAATTATAGGTGGAGAGCATCAGCCCATCAAAGCCAAAGAAACCTGAAATGACCTGATTGATCAGCATCATAATGACCATCGTCAATGCACTCGGCAGCGATATTCGCAGGACATTCCGCATGAACCCGTTGCTGGTCACTGTTTCCGTCTGTTCCAGCGTTAAAATAAAACTTGGGATACCGATAGCCGTCGTACTTATAATACTCAAGTGAATCGGCACAAACGGATAGGTTCGTCCAAGGATAATAAAAATGATACTCAGCAATACCGAATAAATGGTCTTTGTCAGATAAAGGGCGCTGACACGTTCAATATTTGATATGATCATCCGGCCTTCCCGGACGATAGACTTCATACTGGCAAAGTTGGAATCCATCAGTACAATATGGGCCACCTGCTTGGCCGCATCACTTCCTGCTGCCATGGCAATGCCGCAGTTGGCATCTTTTAATGCCAAAACGTCATTGACACCGTCACCGACCATACCGACAACACTGCCGTTGGCCTGGTAAGCCTTAACAATCCGCTGTTTCTGCTCCGGACGTACACGTCCATATACCGTATAATTCGGTACGACCTCGCGAAGCTCTTCAAAATCCTCCGGCAAAGTATTTGCATCGATATAACGCTCGCCGCCTTCCAGGCCGGCCTTTACTGCAATATTCGAAACCGTCACCGGATTATCTCCGGAAATAACCTTAATTGCCACGTTCTGACTGGCAAAATATTCAAAGGTTCCCCGGGCCTCCGGACGGATGCAGTCAGAAATAACGATTAAGCCCGACGGCACCACGCCGCTGACCGACATATCCGTCATATTTATACCGGAACATTTTCCTAAAAGAAGGACACGCATGCCGTCTCTTGAACAGGCATCGACCTTTTCATTTAATTCTTCATTATCTTTGACAAGAAATTCCGGCGCACCGAGAACATAATTTCCTTCGCCTTCAAAGGCAATTGCCCGGTACTTCCGATCGGATGAAAACGGAATCTTCGCCTTGATCTTCCATTTTTCTGTTTTCTCAAAATACGACATCAGCGCATCCTGGGTCGCATTCACATCATCAAAGGCAAAAGAAATTTCATTCATGACATCCCTCATTCTATGGATGTCCTCCCCGAAAGGAATCAGTTCAACAACTTCCAGGGCTCCCGTCGTGATGGTTCCCGTCTTATCCAGGCAGAGTACATTGACCCGGGCCAGGGCTTCAATGGCTTCCATCTCCTGGACAAGGGCCTGTTTCCCGGCCAGGCGCCCGACACCGAGAATAAAGGAAATACTGGTCAAAAGCACCAGTCCCTCCGGAATCATACCAATAACTCCGGCGACCGTATTTACAAGGGCATCAGAAAAGGTGATTCCCTCTGCGCCCCGCTGAGATATAAACAATAGAATACCGACAGGTACAAGAATCGTTCCTGTCACCTTGATAATCCGCTTAATGGAATCCTGCATCTCGGAAGATGCCCGCTTCTTCTGCTTTGCCTGACTGGCCAGCTTGGTCGCATAGTTATCCTTTCCCACATGGATAACCTTCGCCTTACCGCTTCCGGCCACCATAAAGCTTCCTGACCAAAGCGTATCCCCCGGCGCCTTACGCACCGGTCTGGATTCACCGGTAATCATGGATTCATTAACTTCAATGCCCTCTGATTCCAAGACGACACAATCCGCTCCGATCTGATTCCCGTTTTCCACAGCAAGCAGATCGTCAATAACCAATTCCTCGATCGGAATATCTTTAAACTTTCCATCCCGGCAGACCCGGGCCTTACTGGCTGTGATAACCGCCAGACTGTCAATCAGTTTTTTTACCTTTAATTCCTGAAAAATACCGATAACCGAATTACAGATAATAACTCCAAGAAATGTAAGATTTTTAAACTGACCGGAAATGATGACCAAAACACCAAGAAATAAGTTTAAAAAGTTAAAGTAAGTAAGTGTATGACAACGGACAATCTCTGCCGTTGTTTTTGAAATATGACTATCTGATGTATTGACCTGCCCCTTGTCAATCCTCTTTCGGACTTCGGCACTGGTCAGGCCATCATAGCCCCTGTCTTCCATAATTTAGTCCTCATCTGTGAAAGTAATAACATCTTCATTTAAAATATATGGCGTTGTCTGATATACAAAATAATTCAGCCAGTTGGAATAAATCCATGTGCCATGGGCACGCCAACGCATGGTCGGCTGCTTCTTCGGGTCATCATCCTCAAAATAATTCACCGGAATTTCCGGATTTAATCCCTTATCCACATCTCTGAAATACTCTTTTGACAGAGTATCAATATCATATTCTGAATGGCCCATGACAAAAAACTGAGAACCGCTCTGATTGCCCACCACATAGACACCGGCCTCATCAGAAGCCGCCATAATTTTCAGATCCGGAATCTTTTCAATATCTTCTGCCCGGACGGTCGTATTTCTGGAGTGGGGTGCATAAAACTCCGAGTCAAATCCACGGAATAACCGGGATTTTTCGTTAATCAGATAATGTTTATAAACACCGGATAATTTTTTATCCAAAATATATTTCGGAATGCCATAGTGATAATAAAGTCCGGCCTGTGCTCCCCAACAGATATGAAATGTGGAGTGAACATGAGTCTTGGACCATTCCATCACTTCACACAGCTCATCCCAATATTCCACCTCTTCAAAATCCATCAGTTCCACCGGCGCCCCTGTAATGATCATTCCGTCATACCATTTATGCTTAATTTGCGGAAACGTCTGATAAAACGTAATCATATGCTCTTCAGACATATTGTTTGCCGTATGTGATTCCATCTGAAGCAGTTCAATCTCAATCTGAAGCGGTGTATTTGACAGACACCTCAGAATCTGTGTCTCTGTTTCAATCTTTGTCGGCATCAGATTCAGAATCAATATTTGAAGCGGACGAATATTCTGCGTCAAAGCTCTCCGTTCCGTCATTACGAAGATATGCTCGTCCTCCAGAACCTTCCTGGCCGGAAGATCATTTTGTATTTTAATCGGCATATAAAAGTCTCCTGTTCTTTCATGAAATTACCTTTTATTGTAAGTCATTTTAATAGATACGTCAAGGAAGGGTCTCTTACGAATTTCTTAGATTTTCGTTTCAAAAAAACAAGGTTGGCTGCCTCTTACAAGGCAGCCAACCCACTGATTTTAATTACTTTTTATTTATTCTTTTATCTTAGCCAAAGTATCTTTCTAATAAGCCTTTGAATGCTTTTCCGTGACGAGCTTCGTCTCTGGCCATTTCATGAACTGTATCATGGATAGCGTCAAGGTTAAGAGCTTTAGCACGTTTAGCAAGGTCAAATTTACCTGCTGTAGCACCGTTTTCAGCTTCTACTCTCATTTCAAGGTTTTTCTTTGTGCTGTCTGTTACAACTTCACCTAATAATTCAGCGAATTTTGCAGCATGTTCTGCTTCTTCATAAGCAGCTTTTTCCCAGTATAAACCGATTTCTGGATATCCTTCTCTGTGAGCTACACGAGACATAGCAAGGTACATACCAACTTCTGTACATTCACCTTCGAAGTTTGCTCTTAAATCAGCCATGATGTCTTCTGGGGAACCCTGAGCAACACCTACAACATGTTCAGCAGCCCAAGACATTTCGCCAGCCTGTTCCTGGAATTTGCTTGCTGGAGCTTTACATACTGGACAGACTTCCGGAGCAGCTTCGCCTTCATAAACATAACCACATACTGTACATACAAATTTTTTCATGTTAATCTCTCCTTATAAAATAGTTTTATTGTTTAAAATTAATAATCATTACTGATATCATTATCATATACTACTAAGACTGTTTTGTCAATAGCTATTTTAACATTTTTCTTCTTCTTTACATTTCCTGCATTTACCATAAAAATACAACTGATGTCCAATAATCTCTCCGGCATAATGCTTTCCGGCCCATTCATTCACCATCTGCATATCCATCGCCGGAAGATCTTCCACCTGACCGCATTTTTCACAGATAAAATGATAGTGCGGATCCGTTCGGGCATCAAAACGGTCGCTGTTTTCTCCGCAGGAAATCTTTGAAATCTCGCCCTGCTTTGCAAGGAGGGTTAAATTCCGGTACACTGTTCCAAGGCTGATATTCGGATAAATTTCTCGAATCGCCGTATATACCATATCTGCTGTCGGATGATCGTTGCGGCCTTCAAGATAGTTTTTTATCGCTTCTCTCTGTCTGCTATATTTCAGGGCAGCCATAGGAATCCTCCTTTCTATTTAATATTAATAATCATTCTCGTTACTTTTATTATAATAACAAAAAAGACAGAAATGGTCAAGAACCTTCTGTCTTTTTTATGTAAAAAAGTTTTATTTTATTTCCGGTGCATGTGTACCTGATATTCATCGTAAGTACCCACATTGGCAATGATCTGACGATCATCTGCCTGGGCGATCTGAGCATTTCGATCCTTCATAAATGTACGATCTTTGTTCAGCATGGCCGGTCCACTGACACAGCCGCCAACGCATGCCATACCTTCAATAAAGTCTTCCGGCAAACGACCCACTTTCAAAAGCATCAGCGCTTTTTTACATTCCAAAGCGCCATTGGCTTTGCAAACCTTCACCGGTACATCTTCATTTCTTTCTTTATAGGTCTGAAGTACTGCTGCCGTAACACCGCCGGATACAGAATAATTTTTACCAAACTTACTTCCCTGCTGAAGCTCTCCGGTATAATCAGACGGATCCACGCCCTTTGCTTCCATCATGGCATAGAGTTCTTCGTAAGTCAGGGCATAATCTGCGCCGCCCATTGTAATGGAATCGATAACTTCACTCTTCTTTGCAATACACGGTCCGATAAAGACACAGAGTGCATCCGGATACATCGCCTTGATGAGCCGGGCTGTAGCCTGCATCGGAGATACAGTCGTCGACATTTTATCTGCAACCTGTGGAAAATGTTTCTTGATCATATTGACAAAGGCCGGACAACAGGAAGTTGTCATCTTTTCTCCGGCTTTAACTTTTTCTTCCAGTTCCAGAGCTTCATTTTTAGACACGAAATCGGCGCCAAGAGATACTTCAAACATATCGGCAAATCCCAAGGCTTTCACGGCTTCCCGAATCATTCCGACGGAAACATCGCCGCCAAACTGACCTTCAATAGCCGGCGCCACCATGGCATAAACCTTTACACCATTATTCATCAGACGGATAACATCCACCATGAAGGTCCTGTCTGAAATCGCACCGAAAGGACAGCCGACAACACACTGACCGCAGCTGATGCATTTCTTATCGTCAATCTGAACGATCATATCTTCATCATAAGAAATAGCATCCACCGGACAAGCCCGTTTACACGGACGCATCAGATCGGCAATGGCATTATATGGGCAGGCTTCCACACATCGGCCGCATTCTTTACATTTCTTAGGGTCGATATGGGCACGGCCACCCTCAAAAGTGATGGCACCAAAATTGCAGGCAGACATACATTTCTTTGCCATACACATCTGGCAGTTATTCGTCACGCTGAAACGGTTGATCGGACAGCCCTCACAAGCTGCCGGAAGTACCTGGACAATATTTTTAATATTGCCGCCCGGCAGCGGCGTATGTCCTTCAGCCAGCCGTACTCGCTGACGGATAATTTCCCTCTCTTTATAAACACAACAACGGTAGTGCGGCGTATTTCCCGGGATAATGTTATAAGGGATTTCATCCGCACATTCCTTCAGTTTACCGTCAAAGGCCATACGGGCTACTTCACGGTATACCTCAAATTTGATTTTATTAATATCGGTCATAAATTCTCTTTTCATTTTATTCTCCTATAAGTCTGTGCCGTTAATAATATTTGACAGTTACGGTCTTTCCCATTTTTTTACATTCATTCACAAGCTGTTCCACCAACCGCTGGCGAATACTCAAGTCAAAAGGCAGCGCCGCCGCCTGATAGGTTTCATTAATTGCCTTTCCGACAAATATATTTAAATGATTACATTCTTCAATTAAAATCTTTCCAAGCCTGGCCGCCCCGTCTTTGCCGTAAAGCTGGCCAAAAAAGCCCTCATCAACTTTGCCTGCATTGTAATTGCTCAGCATTTGGACCGTACGATTCAGCGTTAATACGCCCTCTGTAACAAGATCCATTCCTTCAATCTCTGCCGTCGGCGGTATATCCGGATCAAAATAATCTAAAGATGCTTTAATCGGCTTATTCAGATAACGGGCAACAATATTGGATGAGGTCCCTCCGCAGACAATCTTTTTCCCCGATTTTGCCATGAATTCCTTCATAACCCGGGCATCATCTTCTTTGTTGACCGGTGGACCGGTAAACAGATTCACCGTCTTTGGCCGCGTCACCTTGATGGTGATGACGGTCGTATCATCCCCCGGCTCTCCGTCATAGAGCATATTGCAC
>CATYEA010000043.1 GCA_958405355.1 uncultured Lachnospiraceae bacterium | reverse complement strand
GGCCGCCCCGCCAATTTCCCGGCTTACCAGAACTTCATATAAAGCCTGCTCATCCAAAACTGCACCTCTCGTCGTATTGATTAAAATCGCATTCGGTTTCATCTGTTTAAACTGTTCTCTTCCAATTAAACGCTGCGTATCCGGCGTCAGGGCCACTCCGACAACAATCACATCTGCTTTTTCGAAAACCTCTGACATTGACGAGGCATAGTCCATGTGCATTTCCCTGGCTTTTTCCGCCGTCAAGCGCCTGGACCATCCAACAACCTGCATTCCAAAACCGCAGCGGCAAATATCCGCCGTCTGGCGGCTTATATCTCCCACGCCAATCAGACCTAACGTCTTTCCGAAAAGCTCCATCCCCTGGAGTTCAGCCATCATATCCGGGCCTGCGTCACCGAAAGTCTTTTCAGTCCGGCCTTCATCGGCCGGCTCCTGCTCTCTCCGGCCGATCAGTCTGCGGTCGGCCTGTACGATCTTCCGGGCCAGGGCAAGCATCAGCGCCACATTCATTTCCGCAACAGACCGGCTATTTTGATGCGGCACTGAAAAGACCTGAATTCCAAGTTCTTCAGCTGCTTCCATATCCACATCATCGGTTCCCGTTCCATGAATCCCAATAACTCTCAGTGCTTTTGCGCTTTCCATAACTTCTTTTGAAATCTTCAGATTTCGATTAATGAGGGCTTCTGCTTCTGCCAGCCTGTCCCACTCATGAATCACTTCTGCATGGGCTTTTAAGCAGGCATAGGCTTCCGGATGAATATATTCACACAAAAAAACTTTTTTCATCATCCAAGTCTCTCCCTTATCGTCCATCCGGCTCGTCGGAAATCGTCACCGTTACTGTGAATACGCTTTCCTCATCCACAACGGATTTCACCGTACCTTCCAAATGATGCAGCCGTTTTGGCGTATTATTTGACATGGCAATGGCATCATTAATTGTATAATAGTACATCGTTCCCGACAGGGTTTTCAACACTGATTCCGTCATCGTAACATGCTGTCCTGGCTCGACCAATCCCGGCCGTTCCATACGAAAATCCATATCACGCTCTGCCATTTCTATCACCTCTAGAGGCTATCATATCACACTATCAGGAAAATGGGTATTATTTATTCACTGATAACGGCCATCTTTGGAATATATCTTTCAGCTTCCGCATCACCAATATCTCTGATCAAAACAAAAGGGGTACATTCATCATCCTGCCCGGCCGGATTGTCCCTTATATATTCGCTAAGAATATCATCCGCTGTACTCCGCAGCATCAGGGATGTCCCCAAAATAACAACATCAATGTCATTGGCATCGACGATCATTGCCGGGATTCCGGTCTTGTCCTCAATTCTCTGGCAGACTCTGTCCGGATTTTTCGGCGTCAATGTTGCCATCCGATGGTAAGTATCAAAGGCAGAATGCTCATAAAAGCCATCGATTCCTGCAACTTCGACACCTAATATACGATAAAACAGGCCCCGTTTACCAATCAGTTTTCCAAAGGCTCCGATAAAGGCCGCAAAAAGAACTCTCGGAACGCCACGCATATTTATGGCAAGCTGCAGTTTATGGGGCTCCGTCACACCGATACCGCTCTTCGTCCGATGCCCAAACCGGCTTAAAAGTTTCGCCAGCCATCCAACCTCTACATCTTCCATATGAACCGTATTCTCCTGACACATGGCAATCACTTTCTCACTAATTGACAGAATATCTCCTGGCTGATACAGCGGCATAACATAATCCTGAATTAAACGAATATAGGATTCTCCTTCCTCAACAAAGTGGGTGTGAATTCCGTAACGCTCCATTCGCCGTCCATCCACCTCACGCATCCCTCTTATATAATAAACAACGCCCTCCTTTTCCCGACGATTAACATTTTCATTCAGATTGCCTTCGTACCAATAATTCATACATACTACCTCCTGCTGATAGTTTATTCATTACAATAAAAAAACAGAACCCCCTAAGGGATTCCGCTTTTAGGATATTCTAGTATTATGAATGAATCTGAACTCCACCAAAAGTTGGCAGGCTCTCAGACAAACAGGCAAAGATTTTTAGGGTTGCGACTATTTTATTTTATATACAGCAAAGCAGTTTCTTTGTTATTGTGTACACTACTTTGCCTGTTCGTCCTTGGGAGTTCTTATTTATTTAACCCGGCGGGAAGGGATCGAGTCCCGCCGGAATTAAATCATTTTATGCAATCGGGTTAAATCCTGCAAGGATTAAACCACCAAGAATCAGAATGGTCAATGCTGCGTAAATCAGACAAGGAATAGCATCTGAACGCATCAGACGTCCTTCTGCACCGATCGTACCACAGGTTGCACATGCGGAAACGATGTTATTTACACATACCATGTTACCCATAGCACCACCCATAACCTGCATAGCCAAGATCAGCATTGTCGGCAGACCAAGACGAGCTGCTGCTGCATACTGAAGTGTGGAGAACAATGTACAGGATACAGTTGCGGAACCGGAGATAAATGCTCCGATAACACCGATTACAGGTGCTACGATGATATAAGCTTTACCAAAGAGATCTGCAAGACCATTGGCCATAACGATCAGCATACTGTCCATACCGCTGTTGTTAAACTGAGCACCGGACATCTTGAACAACTGAACCATAGCAATACCGAAAAGCAATGCGATGGCAGCACCGCCAACCATAGAGAATGTCTCTTTCCAAGCGGCTTTTACACGGTCACCTTTCATCTTGTGCAGTGGAATGATGATCAATGCAACAAGGATGAATGGAAGCACACCTGGGTTCCAAGCCCATTTCCATGCGAAACCAACTTCAACACCGAAGATGGAGTTAATAGCGATAGCAAATGGTCCTGATGTAACATTCAGGATTCCCTTGATACCAAGCTGAGGAATACGTGTTACTACAAGGATAATAGCGATCAGACCATATGGTACCCATGCCATAACAGGAGACATATCTGTTTCCACTTTCATGGATTCATCTTCCTGAACATCGGATGTGGCTTTCCAGTAGTCTGCCCACTGAGAATGTTCTGGGAATTCAAACTTGCTCTTAGGAACAAGGATGCCCTTCTTTGCGGTAACAACTGTAACAACCAGGGCCACCAAAGCACCGATCATAGATGGGAACTCTGGTCCAAGGAATGCTGCACAGATTAAATATGGCACTACGAATGCTACTGCAGACATAAGGATATATGGGATAACCTCAATCGCATATTTTGTGGATTTGTCTTTACCGAACATCTTAACCATCATAAATACAACGATGAAAATGATGATAGGACAAATGATTGCACTTGTAAGGGCTACATATTTTGTCAATCCCAGTTTCCATGCTTCAGAATTTGTGATTCCAGCAGCACTCAACTCACTGGCAACCATGTTAAATGCAGTGTTTGTCGGTGTACCAACAGCACCATATGGTACTGGTGTACTGTTCATGATCAACGCACACATAGCTGCACAAAGTGGTGGGAAACCTAAACCGATTAACAGTGGAGCAGCCAGGGCTGCTGGTGTACCAAAGCCAGCAGCACCCTCGATGAATGTTCCAAACATGAAACCGATAATAATAACCTGAATACGTGGGTCATCACTAACGCTTGTAAACATACGGTTAATAACGCCCATACCGCCGGACTGCTTTAAGGTATTCATGATGAGGATCGCACCAAAGATAATAACGATGGTATCGATGGAGTTCAGGAAACCTGCAATCGTCTGAGCGGCAATTGTAATAAGGTCCATCTTCCATGCGGCAAAACAAACAATTGCTGTAAGCAGCCATGCCAATGGAAGTGCGATTTTAGCTGGCCAGTTGAAGCCGGCCATAACTATAACCGTAACGATAATTGGAATAAAAGCTATAATTGCATACATGCTGTAAATTCTCCCCTCTTAAATATTTTCGAATTACAGGATTTCTGCAAATGTCTGGATACGTGTCTTAACCTGTTCGAAAGCTGTAGATTCCTGATCGATTTCGATCTGAAGGTTACGAACACCAGCAGCTTCAAATTCCTGAATAAGGATTGGATAATCAAACTCTTCTGGGTCACAGAATTTCATCATGCAAACGATAACAGCATCAGCGCCGTATTTGTTTACAGCATCGATAAGCATCTGGCCTTTTGGTTTGTTAGCATCTGTTGCTAAGGAACATCCATCGAATTCGTTCCAAGCTTTTGCAAGAGCCATTAATGGATCATCATCTTCCGGAACATCCTGACGGAAGTTACGTGTTTCCTGAGCAAGGTCATCAGCTACGATAGCAAGACCATTTTCTGCGAAGATATCAAGTACGTCGTAAGGCTCAACAAGGATACCTGTAACAACAACTTTTTTACCTTTGTATTCTGGAGCTGGATTAGCTTTAACAGCTTCGATCAATTCTTTAACTAAAGCTGTATGTTTGGATTTCTCCATGAACCAACGAGCTTTTAATACAGCGTGACGATCAGATGGTTTGATAACTGCAGCATATTCAGCAGCTAAATCACTGAATTCACGGCAAACTGCACGGTTTTCGTTGTAGATTGCGATACTGTTCTTGATAGCTTTGTTGGAGATACGAACATCAAGGATATCTTCCAATTTTTCTTTTACGATCTTGAACTCTTCACGAGCGAATACGTTTGCAGCATCTTTAGCAATTTTACGGTTCTGTGGATGTGTAAATGTGATAACCGGAGCTTTTCCGTGCCATTTCTGGCTCATACATTTTAATGTATCACATGGTACGGAGAAGATAACAGCATCCAGATCATCATAAACACCTTCAAGCTGTAATTCCATTACGGACTGCATAACGGAGCAAGCGAATGGTGGCAGATATGTACGAGCTTTGGAGATAGCTTTTTTCTGAGCACCCCACATACCCATTGGAAGGTATCCGGAAGCATGTACAATTTCTTCTGGGCAGTATACAGGCATGATACCTACTGCACCTTTACCAGTTTCTTTTTTATAATCTTCCATTGCTTTTTTAGGATCATCAGCAATAGCTTTCAATTCAGCAATAATTTCTTCAACTGTTCTCATGTTACATTCCCTCCTTATTATTTGTTGTTATCCATCATTTCGGATAATGCCTGAACACGAGTTTCGTACTGAGCCTGGGAGAATACGTTAGGGTCAGTCTGGTCACCATCAAAGCTTACGAATGGGATACCCATCTTAGCATTTACATATTCAGCACCTTCGTTGTTAAGGAGACCCATCAGCTTACAGCTGCGGTTAAGGTGAAGAACCATACCATCGGATTTGGAATTGCTAACAACTTTGTAGAACTCTTCATAACGGTTAGAACCACATGTGTTGATGTATACGTTTGTATAAGCTTCAGCCATGGATTCAAGATCACCTGGTGTGTAAACAAGGCTCCAAAGTCCTGGATAAGCAGAACCTGTCATAACGGAACCAACGTTCTTAAGACCTTTGAATGTAGCGCCAAGGTATGTCCAAACAGCGATACCTTCCCAAGTTACACGATGTTTCTCGTTTTCAGCTGCACCGAAAGCGTACTGTCCAGCAGCATCTTTTGCTTCCAGTTCATCAGCAAATTTATGGAATGTAATTTCAGCATAATCTCTTGCTCTTGCGCAAACGATCAATGCCATGTAGTTGAATAAGTCGAAACCATTCAATGGAGATGGTTTACGGAATGCATATGTAGCAACTTTATTCCACCAGTATACGGAACGCTGTACCTGTTCCTGAACTTTAAGGAATTTGTCATAATCAAATGCACGTCCTGTAATATCTTCTAACTGTTTGATAGCTGCTCTGTACTGATCTGCGATGTACTCTTTGTTGTGACGAGCAACTGGCATTGTATGGTTGAAAGGAACATCGATGATGATGCAAGGGATGTTCAGTTCTTTTGCAAGGTTTTCATACCATTTTAACAGTGTGTTACAGATATTGTTACATGTGATAACCAGGTCTGGAAGTGGAACGTAAGCAGCTTTGGATGTAGCTAATTTTTCTGGTTTTTCGCCAGTCATAGCTTCCTGTTTAAGAAGTTCCATATATCCAAGGTTTGTACGTGCATAAGAGCAGATATCAATGTTGTAGCCTTTGCTGTGAGCAACATCCAGTAAATCCTGGGATGCTTTTCTAGCACCAGCACCAGCTGCATGTGTTTCTGGATAAACCATTGCGATATCCATAGCTACACAGAATTCCGGCGGAGCTACAGATGCAGACCAACAGACTAATTTGCCTGCTTTTTTTGCTTCCCATGCTTCTTCATCGAGTTTTGCCTGAAAATATGCCAAACACTCTTTTGAGCTTGCTTCGTTGATATTAATCTCCATAATTTTTACCTTCTTTCTTTAAAATTAAACCGTCTCTTATTTAGCTAACATCTCTTCATAAGCTAAGAGAGCGGCACCAAGGGCTCCTGTAATCTGAGGATTTGGTGCTACGGTGATTTTCTGTCCCAGTTCCTTTTCGATAGCATCTACTGCACCCGGATTCTGAGCCACGCCACCACACATAACAACATCATTCTTTATATCGCCACAACGACGTACCAAAGAACAAGCTTTTGTAGCTACGGATTTATGAACCCCAGCAACAATACTTTCTCTGGTCAATCCCTTGGATAACTGGGAAATAACTTCGGACTCTGCGAATACTGTACAAGTACTGCTGACAGATGCCCATTCTTTTGCCTTGAAATGAGCTTCACCCATTTTATCAAGCGGGATCTCAAGAACACGAGACATAACGTCCAAGAAACGTCCTGTTCCAGCGGCACATTTATCGTTCATGTAGAACTGTGTGATATTTCCCTTATCATTTAATGCAATCGCTTTCGCATCCTGTCCACCGATATCAATAATTGTTCTTGCTGTTGGAACTAAATAGAAAATACCTTTCGCATGGCAGCTGATCTCACTGATCTGTTTGTCTGCATTATCTACAGAAAAACGGCCATAACCTGTTGCCACTGTGTAGTCAATATCTTCTGGTTTAAGATCGATGTTCTCGAAAACCGCTTCCATTACTCTGGCCGGGCCAGAAGTTCCTGTTCCCACCTGAACAACTGCGGATGATACGAGCTCCGCACCATCTTTCAGAATAACTGCTTTACTGGATGAAGAACCAATATCTATGCCTAATGTATACACGTTATTTCCTCCTGTATCCTTTTCGAATTATTCAGCGTTTCCCCAACGGCTTGTGAATGTTGCATCATAGTTGATATCACCGATCTGTTCGATTAACTCAACAAGAATACCCTGTGTGTATTTCGGACGAATGAAGTTAACGATAATATCTTCTGTACCTTCCTGTGGTTCTGCCTCAAGAAGTTCATATCCTAAAGCTTTAACATCTTCCATTGTAGCTTTAAGATCATCAACAAGGTATGCTACGTGAGCGATTCCGCCTTTACCTTTGTTGAATTCGCAAAGAACACCAGACTGAGGAATGATAAATTCAACAGCGTCTGCGCCTTCGCCATGTTTTGTGAAGATCAGATGAGAATCATAAGCTTTAACATGTCCACGATAGTCTTCCTGAAGACCAAATGTTTTCATGAAAGCTTCAGCTTTCTCTACTGTAGGTAATACGATACCCCAATGATGTGTTCTGATAATGTGTTTGCCAATCCCTGTGTCTGCAAATAAATTTGCCATAGTAAAAACTCCCTTTCTTTAATTATATATATAATTATTTATAGTTCGCGTTTGGAGCGGCCCGGGCCACGAAGGCCCGTGACCTTTTATATGAATTTGGTTATCGCGAATTAATCGATCGTCATACCCATAACTTCATCTTTGAAGATTCTTTCATCCATCAACTTAACATTGCCGTTTTCATCACGGTCAACGATTGGTTCGAAATCCATCTGTGCAAGAACCTGTGTTTCAACGTCAACGCCAGGTGCAACTTCGATCAGGTGAACACCATCGGCTTTCAGTGCGAATACAGCACGTTCTGTAACGTAGATAACGTCCTTGCCTGCTTTACCGGCAACAACACCGGAGAATGTGATTTCTGTAACCTTGTTAACGAATTTATGTTTCTTACCTTCTTCAAGAATTGTAAGTTTTCCATCGCCAGTCTGAATCTTAACACCATTTGTGAATGTACCGCAGAATACAGCTTTCTTGGAGTTGGAGGAAATATTTGTGAATCCGCCGCTTCCTGTGATTCTGCTTCCAAGACGGCTAACGTTTACGTTACCGTTGATATCCACTTCTGCAAGACCGAGGTAGCAAAGATCAAGTCCGCCGCCATCGTAGAAGTCGAACTGATAAGACTCATCAACATATGCCTGAGCGTTAACAGTGCCGCCAAAACGAAGTCCACCGCCAGGAACACCACCGATAGGGCCACACTCTACTGTCAGTGTCATTTCATCTGCAACGCCTTCTTCAGCAGCTACAGAAGATACCCATTCAGGAACACCTACGCCGAGGTTTACAACTACGTTTTTCTTTAATTCCATAGCTGCACGACGTCCAATAATCTTCTTTGCATCAAGTTTCTTAGGTTCAAGGCTGGATACAGGAACCTGTACATTTCCTGCATAAGCCGGGTCATAAGTACAGTTAATACTCTGGGACTGATGTGGATCATCAGCAGGACATTCAACAACAGCATCAACATAGATTCCAGGAATCTTTACAAGTTTGGAGTCAAGCTGTCCGGCTTTAACAACACGTTCAACCTGAACAACAACAAGACCACCATTATTATGTACGGCCATAGCCTGTGCTGTACAATCCAGCGGAGCCATTTCCTTTTCCATTGTAACGTTACCTAATTCATCAGCATATGTACCACGGATGAATGCAACATCGATTGGAATACGAGGATAGAAAAGCTGTTCCTGTCCTTCAAGTTCGATGATCTTAACGATATCTTCTGTTGTTTTTTCATTTAAACGTCCACCACCATTACGTGGGTCTGCGAATGTTCCAAGACCAACATGTGTAAATGTACCAACTTTGTGAGCAGCGTTGTCACGAAGCATCTGAGCGATAGCACCCTGAGGAACATTGTATCCTTCGATTTTGTTTGCATAAAGCATTTCACAAATCTGTGGAACGAAGTTAAAATGTCCACCGATAACACGTTTGATCATGCCTTCATGTGCATAATGATCAGCATGGCTGCCATCTTTGTTACCTGTTCCGGCAACATAGAAAAGTGTCAAATCCTTTGGATGACCTGTCTCTAAAAATCTTTCTTCTGCTGCGGCATTTAATGCCTCTGCAATACCATTTGCAACGAATCCACTTAATGTAAGGGTATCGCCGTCTTTGATCAAATCTGCTGCTTCTCTGGCTGTTAATACTTTAACCTTTCCCATAGTGACCTCCTTAAAACCTTTCTTGTATAATTTTCATAATTTATTTTGGGCTTTTATGAGTTTATTGTATATTTTTCGCACTAGTATTGCAATGAAATCAATCTGACCTTCTTTTACTCAATTTTCTCAACTTGAATTCAATTTGATTCAATTTATACTTGACAATCAACTAACAAACCACCATACTATAAATATAATGTTTTATAAATACAGGTTATTATAAGATAACTTTTAATTATCATACTATAAATTCAAGCTATCGAAAAAAATACGGGGGTGCAATACAATGAGTGCGTACGGTACTTTACTCAAAAACTTAATCAACTTTTCCGGTTCAAAATTATCCACTGTCGCCGAAGAAGTAGGCTATGATGTATCCTACATAAGCAAATGGTGCAATAAAGCAAAACTGCCCGCTTCCAAAATGGCTCCAAATATTAATCGTACTCTGGCGAATCATTTTTCCCATGAGATTTTAAAGCATGAGGACCTGTCCACTTTCTCAAAAACTTTTTCCGTGGAAGCTACGCCCGAGAATCTGAACTCGATCATTTACAGCCTGTTAAAGGAAAACTATAAAGAATCCAGCCGGGAAGCTGCCAACGAATTAAACAACAGTGAAGCTTATAAGACCAAAGTCCTCGCTCTGGCCAATGACATTTACGAATTTTTTAATCACGAACTTCCAACAACCCTGCTGTCTTACAACGAACCTCTGGAAATTTTATGTACACTGGATATCTGCCGGTTTATTAATATAAATAATATAGATCTGCCGATCTATCCAACGCCGGCCCACGAAATCAATGTCAAGATCGCACTGAACAGCCAAAAACTGTTTTCAGATAGTACAAATTATTTAAAACAACTTTATTATTTCATAAATTCGCACAGTTATCTGGCCTTTGATTTTTACGATGATTCTCTGATGGACAGTTTAAATACAATCATCATCAAAGACCATATGGCTATTTTGTGTGCCGTCGATCAATACAACCGTATACTCACCGCCACGGTGATTACCGACCCTGAAAAAGTAAATCAGATTTATATCCGTACACTGCCTTCCTTCCGGACGACCGATCTGCTGATGCATGCTACCGAATCGGAAGAATTTTATCAGCACGGCTATCGGACAGATTTCTATTCAAGAGATAATTTTCAAATATTCCTCGCCCTCGGCTTTGAATATCTGTTGCCTGTGGAATGTTGGGAATCCATCACCCGCACAGCAAGGGAACGGGATAATGACGAATTCATGGCCCACCTGGTAGCTCAGCTCCAGATTACCTGGGAAGAAATATTCGAAAAGAACTCGATGGACTTCTTCGTCCTGAAATCATCTCTGATGAAATATATGGAGGACGGAGAAATCATATTCGCCGATGTTGTCTACAATATGACACCGGAAGAGAGGAAACTTCATATCCAGAAGGTTCTGGATATCACAAAGAAAAACCCAAACATCCATTTTTATGTCATCGACGACGAATATCTGCCGAATGTCCAGCATCTGCTGCACACCTCGGTATTTAATAATAGGAAAAAACTTTTCCTGAAAAATCCTGAACGATATCATACAGACATCGGACCGCATTTCTATTCGGTACTTTCGGATCAGTTGATCAAAGAAATCAGCGACTTTCTTGATAATCTCAAGACGCATCCTCACTGTTTTTCCTACGATGCCGAAGGTATCCAGCGTTTTGCCGAAAAGTATGGTTCCCTCGTCCATCGGATGATTGATTTAAGTGCTTTTAAAACAAACAAATAAATACTCAGCCCCTGTTTCTCTTC
>CATYEA010000042.1 GCA_958405355.1 uncultured Lachnospiraceae bacterium | reverse complement strand
AAGCTTTCAAGAATTGGCAGACCGGAACAAACGATTACGAAGATAGTTACCAATGGTGCCAGGATTAATGCGTTAATCTGTTTAAATGCTAATAAACCGAATAAGATTAATGCGGCAACCAATACTAAAATACCTAAATTCATAACAAATTGGCCCCCTTAAGGTTATATTATCTTATTTTATTCTGTTTTTTTTGCCCAAAAAAAGGGATGGATAATAACCCATCCCCCTTGATGGCACTTATGTGTGTGTTTGATTATTCAGCAAGACCCATTAATTCGTCTGTGAAAAGACGAGCGTCCATTAATTTTGGTTCGCCATCCATCTTTGGTGCGAAATCCATAAGATCAAGAACCTGAGTCTGTAAATCAATACCAGGTGCGATTTCTGTTAAGTAAACGCCGTCTGGACGAAGTTCGAATACAGCTCTCTCAGTAATATAGATAACTGGCTGTCCGATCTTGGCAGCATATGTACCGGAGAATGTAATCTGTTCAACTTCTTTAACGAATTTCTTGGATTTACCTTCCTGAGTGATTTCCAGTTTTCCATCACCTGTAGCAATCTTCAGACCGCCAGTTGTGAATGTACCAAGATAGTAAACCTTCTTAGCATTCTGGGAAATATTGATAAATCCGCCGCAGCCAGCGATACGGCCGCCAAATTTACTTACGTTCAGGTTACCTTTTTCGTCAACCTGTGCAAGACCAAGGAATGCCTGGTCGATACCGCCGCCATCATAGAAGTCGAACTGGTATGGCTGGTCAAGAATACAGTCAACGTTTACAGAACCTGCGAAACGAGAACCACCCTGTGGAACACCACCGACAGGACCTGCTTCTACAGTTAATGTCATCCAATCACCGATGCCTTCTTCGTTTGCAACAGCAGATACGAATTCAGGAACACCGATACCAAGGTTAACAACAGCACCCTTCTGTAATTCCATAGCTGCACGACGTGCAATGATTTTCTTAGCATCCAGCTTTGGAGCTTCAAGAGAACCAAGAGGAACACGGAAGTCACCTGTCATAGAACCATCGTAATCCTGTTTGTAAATCTGAGCGTTGTCATCACCTTCAGCGATGATAACAGCATCTACATAGATACCAGGAATCTTAACAGTTCTAGGATCAAGGCTGCCGTTAGCAACAACTTTTTCTACCTGAACGAATACTTTACCGCCGTTGTTCTTTGCACACTGTGCAAGAGAAGTAGCGTCCAGAGTACAGCATTCTTTTTCAAGAGAAATGTTACCGGATTCATCAGCATATGTACCACGGATAAATGTTACATCCAGTGGCTGGGATTTGAAGAGAAGTTTTTCTTCGCCTTCAATTTCAATAAGTTTAACGATATCTTCGGTGGTAGCGGAATTAACCTTAGCACCTTCGATACGTGGGTCAACGTATGTGTTCAAACCAACATGTGTAATTGTACCAACACGTTTACCGGCTGCATCACGAATCATCTGAGCCATAGTACCCTGTGGCAGGTTGTATGCTTCGATTTTGCCTTCGATAGCCATAGTACGAAGTGTTGGAGCAAGATTGTAGTGACCAGCAATCAGGCGTTTAACCATGCCTTCATGAGCGAAGTGGTCAGAACCCGTACCAGCACCGGCGCCCTGTCCAGCCACGGTAAAGATTGTTAAATCCTTTGGATGGCCAGTTTCAAGGAATCTCTGTTCCAGTGCTCTGTTTAATGTTTCAGAAAGACCAGCCTGAACAAAACCTTCTGTATTGATGACTGCTCCGTCTGGGACCTGAGCAGCAGCTTCAGCTGCTGTGATAATTTTTACTTTCGCCATTGTAAAAAAGCCTCCTAATGTATGTATTAATTAACGTTCTCTGATAGATGTAAATCAAATTAGAAATCTGTTAATGTTCTACCACGTTTTTCAAGGAATGCTGTCATACCTTCTTTTTTGTCGCCTGTAGCGAAAGTAAGACCAAATAAGTTAGCTTCAAGAGTTAAGCCGTTGTTAAGATCCATGTCAAGACCCATGTTGATAGCCTGTTTAGCGATGGAAACAGCGTAGCTACCTTTGTCGATGATCTTAGCTGCAATCTTCTTACAGAAGTCAATAAGTTCTTCCTGAGATACAACATGGTTAACAAGACCGATTTCATATGCTCTCTGAGCGCTGATCATATCGCATGTGAAGATCATTTCTTTAGCGATACCTTTGTTTACTAAACGAGGAAGTCTCTGTGTTCCACCGAAACCTGGGATAATACCAAGACCTGTTTCTGGCTGAGCAAATTTAGCGTTGTCAGATGCAACACGGAAGTCACAGGACATGGAGATTTCGCATCCACCACCTAAAGCAAATCCGTTAACAGCTGCGATTGTAACCTGACGCATGTTTTCAAGTCTTCCGAAAGCTTCTTTAGCGATAAGACCAAAAGCACGGCCCTGAACTGGGTTCTGGTTAACCATTTCAGAGATATCAGCACCAGCTACGAAGGATTTCTGACCGGAACCTGTTAAGATAACAACTTTGATGTCATCTCTAGCTTCGATTTCTTTAAGGCATTCGTTAAGCTCTGTAATAGTTTCTGTGTTCAAAGCGTTTAATGCCTTTGGACGATTGATAGTTACCACTGCGATTTCGTTTTCGACTTCCATTAATAAATTGTTCATAATGTCGCCTCCTAAAAATATTTGGTTGATAGTTTCATGCAAAGTGCTTGCCGTAATAAAACTTTGCATGCTAATTACTATACGAAAATTATAACTCTGGTGTATATTAATGTCAATGATTTTTACGTTAAAAAAATGGCAAAATTCAATTTTTCTACATAGAAAAAAATAGGAATTTTTTGGACATTTTCACGATTTGGTTGAATTCAAGGGAATTCAAAAAGTGAAAAAGTTGTTAAAAAAAGTAAAAAAGATTGACAATACGTCGAAAAACATTTATCTTTATTTAATAAGGGAAAGGGAGTGAAACGAGTGCAGCTGGAGGAATGCGTGAATTATTTGCTGACAACAGCACAACATTCTGTTTTTTTGAAAATGACAGAAAAACTTTCAGCATATGACATTACTCCGATTCAGTATGCGGTTTTATATTGTTTGTGGGAAAACGATCGAAGGAGTCCAAAAGAAATTGCCGAAAGGCTTAAGTTGGAAAACTCTACGATATCCGGGATTCTGGAGCGGATGGAGAAAAAGGGTCTCATTGAGAGAAGCATTAGTAAGGAAGACCGAAGATTTATTCAGGTACTTTTAACAAAGAAAGGCGCAAGCCTTGAAAAAGATGTACTAAATGCGGTCGAAGAAGTCAATAATGAAGTTATGTCGATATTTTCTGAAGATGAATGTGAGACATTAAAATCTCATTTAAGATTATTGTCCGGCGTAGATATTTAAAGGGTTGGAAACAACCCTTTTTTCTTGTATAATATAGTATAAAGTACGATTCAAAAATGGGGAGGACAGATTTATGAGCGGAGAATTTAAAATGACTATTGGCCGGGCGGTCCGGGAGATTGCCCAGTATTATTCATCCGAAGAGTCATTTGCTATAAAAACAGGTAAACATCTGCCAAACAGAGGTGCTATCATCGGAGTGATCAAAGATCTCCGACGGGTGATGTTCCCAGGATATTTTGGGACGGAGAATATTACGGATACAGCGCCGGAGTATTTTATTGGAAATACATTGACAGAAGTTTATGTGGTCTTGAAACAGCAGATTGAGATTGCATTGAATTACAAGAACGAAGAGAATAAAAGCGAAGAGGAGATTGCCGTTCAGGCGGAGGACATCTGCAGTTATTTCTTTGGAAGGCTGGCCCACATTCAAAAATTGCTTTTGAAGGATGTGCAGGCGGGATTTGACGGTGACCCGGCAGCAAAGAGTAAGGAAGAGATTATCTTTTCATATCCGGGCCTTTATGCGATTTTTATCTATCGTATTGCCCATGAACTCTATATAAAGAATGTTCCGTTTATACCGAGAATTATGACGGAACATGCCCATAGCCGGACAGGAATCGACATTAACTCCGGTGCGACGATTGGAGAGTATTTCTTTATCGACCATGGCACAGGCGTTGTTATCGGTGAGACTACCTGTATCGGCGATCACGTAAAATTATATCAGGGCGTGACGCTCGGTGCACTTTCTACCCGAAGCGGACAGCAGTTAGCCGGTGTCAAACGTCACCCGACAATTAAAGATAATGTAACGATTTATTCCGGTGCGACGATTCTTGGCGGTGAGACAGTCATCGGCGAAGAGTCGGTCATTGCCGGCGGTTCCTTTATTACAAGTTCGGTACCGCCGAGAACAAAGGTTATTGTGAAGAGCCCGGAATTGACCTTTAAAGGACAATCAAGTTCCGCAGATGTGTGGGAATAGACTTACAGGAGGATAAAGCATTAATGAGAAAACAGAGATTTTGTGATGACAAGGCATTGTTTTATAAGAATGTCTTTGCTTTGGTATTGCCAATGGCGCTGCAGAATCTCATCAATGTGGGAATCACATCGGCAGATGTGATCATGCTTGGAAAAGTTGGAGAAATTGCCCTGTCAGCCAGTTCGTTGGCAGGGCAGATTTATTTTATCATGTCTCTGATTCTTTTTGGCCTGACTTCCGGAGCGGCGGTGATCACTGCTCAATATTGGGGTAAAAAGGATATAGAGACTATTGAAAAGGTCCTTGGAATATCGATGCGAATCGGATTATTCGTTGGGATTCTTTTTTTTGCGGCAGCCCAGCTTATGCCGACGGCATTGATGAAGATTTTTACTTCGGAACAGATTATTATTGATGAAGGCGTCAATTACCTTCGTATCGTTTCATGGTCCTATCCGCTGGCGGCAGCGGCCGTTGTGTATTTGAATATTATGCGGAGTGTTGAGCGGGTGATCATATCAACACTGGTTTATTCGATATCTTTAGTGTTCAATGTCATTTTTAATGCCGTGTTCATTTTTGGTATTGGTCCGGCACCGGCCATGGGTGTTTCCGGAGCGGCCTGTGCCACGGTCATTGCCCATGTGGTGGAATGCGGTATCGTCATTTTTTATATTTTAAAGATTAATCAATCGGTACGATTCCGGCCAGCGTTGCTGTTTGTGCGGGAAAAAGCGCTGATGAAAGATTTTAAGGTTTATGCCTTGCCTGTAATATTAAACGAGTTGGCCTGGGGAACCGGAATATCTGCGATTGCGGCGATTATCGGGCATCTGGGAAGCGCGGCGGTGGCTGCAAACTCTATTACCCAGGTGACCCGACAGTTGGCAACAGTGGTAACTCTTGGTATTGCTAATGCGGCGGCGATCATTCTCGGACGTACTATTGGAGAGAAGAAAGAAGATCTGGCGGTCATTTATGCAGACAGGCTGGTGAGGCTGAGCGCTGTTCTGGGAATTGCCGGTGGTGTAGTCGTTCTCTGTGTCAGTCCGATTGCCCGGCGTTTTATGACGTTGACCCCGGAGGCCAGCGGCTACCTTCGTCAGATGATGGTCATTATGGCGCTCTATGTTGTGTGTCAGGCGGTGGATGTGACATTTATCGTTGGAGCCTTTCGGGCCGGCGGGGATACCCGGATTGGTCTGCTGCTCGATTTTCTTTCGCTTTGGGCAGTTTGTATACCACTGGGATTTGTCGGGGCTTTTTTCCTGAAACTTCCGGTATGGGCGGTTTATTTGTGCCTGACCTGTGATGAAATGCTGAAGCTGCCCTTTTCCTATGCAAGATATCGGTCAAGAAAATGGCTGAGGAATATTACCCGTTAAGCAGATATTATTGACATATGCCAATAATAGGAGTATTCTAGAGAAGAAAGGAGATGTGCAGATGGCCAGACCGGCAAAATCCCGGAAAGTCTGCCGACTCCCCATGTGCTGGAATTTTTATGGAAGTCAGGGGAGTGATTCGGGCATCGTACTTACCGTGGAAGAGTATGAAACCATTCGTTTAATTGATTATATGGGATTTTCCCAGGAGGAATGTGCGCGTCAGATGGAAGGTTCCAGAGCGACGATACAGGCGCTGTATACGGAAGCGCGAAAGAAGCTGGCTCGTTTCCTGGTGGAAGGTGCATCTCTGAAAATTGAAGGCGGGAATTATACGCTGTGCGAACAAAAAGCCAAAGGAAAGGGAGAAAAGAGAATGAAGATTGCAGTAACTTATGATAATGGTCAGGTGTTCCAGCATTTTGGTCATACAGAACAGTTTAAAATTTATGAAGTAGAAGACGGCAAAGTCGTTGCCGCAGAAGTTGTAGATACCAATGGTCAGGGCCACGGCGCACTGGGCGGTTTTCTTGCAGGACAGGGCGTTGATGTGCTGATCTGCGGCGGTATTGGCGGCGGAGCAAGAAATGCGCTGGCTGCAGCAGGAATCCAGTTATTCGGCGGCGCCTGCGGAGATGCGGACGCTCAGGTGGCATCCTTCCTGGCTGGAAACCTGAATTATAATCCGGATGTGATGTGTAATCATCACGGCGAGGGTCATGGTGAAGGCCATAATTGCGGCGGACATGGTCATCATGGCGAGGGCCATGGCTGTGGTCATCACGGCTGTCATTAAGTATGAATGAAAAGGGGAATTTAAGTTGTTTGATGACTTAAATTCCCCTTGTTTTATTTTATGCGATAAAGTCTATAACTGTTTTATTGAAGTTGTCAGCATCCTGAAGGAAATGGATATGACCTCCGTCAAAGCCAACGGCTTTTCCTTCTTTGATATGATCTTCAAGCCACTTGCTGCTTTCAGGACTGTAAAGAGAAGTACGTGTTCCGTATGTAATTAACGTAGGAACAGAAATAGTTTCAACAACTTTACGGTAATCATTTATCATGATTGCAACCCACATCGCAGTCATAACATGCGGTGTGTTTTTCATTGTTTCGTTTAGAACCCAAGGAATCTCATCCTGGCAAGGACCGTCACTGAACATTACAGGAACGAAACCTTCAGCAACATTTTTCCATTCGGTTGAGATAGCGTCTAACTGAGCTAAAGTATCTGCACGATCATATTTTCCGAATACAGCATGTGGCCAATTTTCGTCAGCTTCAGCCATGATTTTTGCGGACATGTCTACACTGACGATTTTTGCAAGATTATCGCAGCCAAATTGTTTTACGTACTCAAAAATAATCTCAGCACCCATGGACCAGCCGAGTAAAGTAACATTTTTAAGGCCAAGGTAGTCAATCAGTTCGTGCACATCCTGTGCAAAACGAGGCATTGTTAAGCCGTGTTCCGGTCTTTCGGAATCTCCATGTCCTCTCAGGTCAAGAGTAACCACCTTATATTTTTCAGCAAAAGCAGGAATCTGTTTTTTAAAATAATGATGGTTGCAGCTCCAACCATGAATAAGTACAACCGGCTTACCTTCACCACGTTCTTCATAATAAATTTTACAATTATCACTTGTTGCAAAATAAGGCATAATAATTCCTCCCATTTATAAATCATAGTTTCTTGCAGCTAAGTGATTTACGCGCGCTTCATTCACTTATGCCTTGATTTTAAAGGATTTTTAATCAATTTACAAATGAAGAGTTTTTATATATAATATAGCCAAAGGCTATGAATAAAGAAGGTGAATTATGGATATTCGAGAGTTAAAGTATTTATATGAAATTTCTCAGTGCGGGTCAATGGAGCAGGCAGCCGCACGATTGTTTATTACCCAGCCATCTTTAACAAAGACCGTCAAAAAAATGGAAGCGGAGCTGGGATTTAAACTTTTTGAAAAAGTAGGACGTAAGAATGTATTGACTCTGGCTGGAAAAGAGGTTATAGAATTGTCCCGGCCGGTGCTGAATGCCTATGATGGTTTTGAACAAAATTTAAGAACCGTCGGTTCTTCTGAACGGGCGACAGTAAATTACGGTGTAATTCCTTTGTATCAGACGCCTTTTACCTCTGGTTTTATATATACTTTTCGGAGAAAATATCCCCAGATTAAAATCAATATCCATGAACTTCCGGAGGAAACGATAAAGCAGCAGTTAATCACTGGTGAGTTGGATGTGGGGATGACAGAAAATATGTTGGTTTCACCTTATATTATTACCTATTCCGGGTTTGAGGATGTGGTTTCTGTAGCGGTAGGCGAGGGAAATGAATTTTACGATGCAAAACAACTGACTTTTGCTGATTTAAAGAATTCGGTTTTTAATATAGTGACGAGCGGCCATAAAAATTATAATCAGATTATAAGTAATTGTCAGAAAGCCGGATATGAGCCGGAAATTGCCTATCAAAGCTCTCAGATTGGCCTGCTTCTGGATTATACGGTTTTAAATAAAGGGGTTTGCATTTTTAATCGCTGCATGATTTATGATAATATCATGGCCCGGCCGGATTTAAAGACAATGAGGATTATACCACTTGTCCCTGCACCCCAGTGTTTTTGCTGGGTATCATTGAGAAAACAGTCGAATATTCCTCAGGCTATCCAGATTTTTGCAGATGAACTTACAGAGGCGTTGACAGAGGATGTGGCGGTTCGGGTTCAATAAAATATATTAAAAAAACCAGGTCATCCGAATATAAATAATGCTTTTGATGACCTGGTTTTACATTTTTACAATTGACGGAAAGTATCCGGACGGAAAGCCCGACTCTTTACAGCCTGATCAATCTGGGCCAGCAGCGCCGGGATATCCCGGTTGAATGTGCCGCCGAGAGGAATATAGTTGGACGCATGGTTTGCACGGAATACAGTGCCTTCGCTGTCAATATTCTGGAGGAAGAGGGTCATTTCTTTGAAAATGGCGTCCGGTCCTTCCAGAGGGTGAAATTCTCCGGCTTTCCACTGTTCATGAAGCGGTGTGCCCGGTTCAATGAGCAGAGTCAAAAGGCTGGCATATTCCGGTTTGATCGCGGAGATGACTTTGGCCGATTCTACCGCATGCTCTTCCAGATTTTCGATACCGCCAAGGCCGGAAATCAGCGTGATGGAAGATTTTAAACCAGCCGCTTTTAATTTCTGTCCGGCTTCAATGATTTCTGCCTGGGTCGCATTTTTCTTAACAGCCTTCAATACTTTATCGGAACCGGATTCGGCACCCATATAGACCATGTCCAGACCGGCTTCGCGTAAAGTCTTTAATTCTTCCGGAGTTTTTGCAAGAACGTCTTTCGGTGCGCCGTAGGCGGTGATCCGGTTAACGGTCGGAAGGATTTCATGAATCTTGTCAATAATATAAAGTAAATCGCGTGTTTTTACAATTAAAGCATCGCCGTCGGCAAGGAATACCCGTTCAATATCAAACATGTAGTATTTTTTTGCCATAATCATATCTTCAACGACTTCATCCAGGTCACGGATGCGGAATTTTTTGTCTTTATACATATTACAGAAGGTACATTCGTTCCGGGCGCATCCAATGGTCAATTGAAGAATCAGGCTGCGGGCTTCACTTGGGGGACGGTAAACAATTCCCTCGTATCTCATAATAAAACTCCTTTCCAAACTATTTCCGAGGAATAGTTTGCATGCAAATCATTTTTTGCGTACTAGTATAGCACACTTTCCCCAATTTGGCTATTGACTATTTAAAAGAATATAGTAAGGTAATTAATAAAGGATTTTTTAGGTGAAAAAATGAAAGTACTTATAACTGCAATAAATGCAAAATATATTCATTCAAATCTGGCTGTTTACAGCTTGAAGGCGAATTGTGGAAGCTATGAGCCTCAGGTAAAATTGATGGAATATTCTATTAATCAATATCCGGAAGAGATTTTTCAAAGTCTGTATCGGGAAAAGGCGGATATTATCTGTTTTTCCTGTTATATATGGAATATCGGGATCGTGAAACAGGTGGCCGGGTGGCTGAAGCAGGTCATGCCCGGGATAAAAATCTGGCTCGGCGGTCCGGAAGTTTCCTTTGATGTGGATGAACGGCTGAAAAATTGGAATTTTATTGACGGCATCATGTATGGCGAGGGTGAAGATACTTTCCGGGAAATGATGGCCTGCTGGAATGGTGAAAAAAATGTCGAAGAGATACCGGGAATTGGCCATCGGCATATGGACGGCAAAGTGCATGTCCATTTTCCAAGGGATTTCGTCAATATGAGTCAATTGAATTTTGTCTATACGCAGCCGGAGGATTTTAAGAATAAAATCATCTATTATGAGACGAGCCGGGGATGTCCCTTCCAGTGCAGCTATTGTCTCTCTTCGGTGGAGAAAAGGGTGCGCTTTCGGGACCTGGAGCTGGTGAAAAAGGAACTGCAGCAATTTATCGATTGGGAGATACCCCAGGTTAAATTTGTGGACCGGACTTTTAACTGCCGACGGGAACACTCTATGGAAATTTTAAAATTTATTAAGGCCCACGATAAGGGCAAGACGAATTTTCATTTTGAGATAACGGCAGATTTATTGACAGAGGAAGAGCTTGATTTTATGGCCGGACTTCGGCCTGGGCTGATCCAGTTAGAGATCGGTGTTCAATCGACGAATCCGGCAACGATTAAAGAAATTCGTCGAAATGTGTCTTTTGAGAAACTTAAAGGGATTGTCATGCGGATTCATGAAGGGAAAAATATCCACCAGCATTTGGATTTGATCGCAGGACTTCCTTTTGAGGATTTAGAAAGGTTTAAAGAATCCTTTAATGATGTTTATGCCCTGAAACCGGAACAGTTTCAGCTTGGATTTTTGAAGGTGCTGAAAGGCTCCTATATGCGGGAAAAGGCGGAAGACTATGGTCTGGTATATCAGCCGGAACCGCCTTATGAGGTGATGGCCACACAGTGGCTTTCCTATGATGATATTCTTGTTTTAAAGGCTGTGGAAGAGATGGTGGAGGTTTATTACAACAGCCGCCAGTTTGAAAACAGTCTGGACTGGCTGGAACAGTATTTTCCATCGGCTTTTGCCATGTACGAGACGCTGGCCCGGTATTATGAAGCAAGGGGCTTAAATGGTATCAGCCATTCACGGATGGCCAGATATGAAATTTTTCTTGATTTTGTAAAGGAAAACTTAAATATAGAAGAAACAGGTATTTTTACACAGATTCTAACCTATGATTTATATTTGAGGGAAAATGTGAAAAGCCGGCCGGCCTGGGCGGGCAGCCAGGACCCGTACAAAACCATGTATGTGGAATTTTTCAAAAATGAAGAAAACCGGGCGCGTTATTTTTCCGGGTATGAAGGGTATACGACGAAACAGATTCAGCGTATGACCCATATCGAGCATTTTACAAAGG
>CATYEA010000041.1 GCA_958405355.1 uncultured Lachnospiraceae bacterium | reverse complement strand
AATAGGTTTGGATAACATTGTAATCCCGATCCATAACTACCAGGTCCGCATCATATCCGGCGCAGATTTTTCCTTTCCGGTCATCTACCCCCAAACACCGTGCCGGATTCAGCGTACAGGCATTAATCGCCGTATCCACAGGAACACCTGCTTCCTCAATCAAAACCTGAAGCCCCTTGTTCATCTGCAGTGTGCTTCCCGCAATCGTATCCGTTCCTTTCAGCCGTGCCAGGCCATCCTCACCAATTTCGATATCGTGGCCGCCAAGCTGATAATTTCCTCCCGGCGGACAATGTTTTGCCCGCAGAGAATCTGTAATCAGGATGCCCCGTTCCCGGCCCTTGGCCTGAAAAAATATATTCAGGGCTCCAATATGTGAATGGTGTCCGTCTCCGATAATCTCACCATAAATATCCCGGATACGGAAAGCCGCCCCGACAAGCCCCGGATTCCGATGGTGCAGCGGTGTCATTCCATTGTAAACATGGGTCATAGAGGTAGCGCCATTGGCCACAGCCATCAAAGCTTCCTCGTAAGTTGCCGAAGAATGTCCCATGCTGACAACAACACCATTTTCCGAACAATATCGAATCAGCTCGAAATCCTCATCATGTTCCGGACTGATAGTAATATATTTAATCCATCCCTTTGCCGCTTCCTGATACATTTTAAACTGTTCCACAGAAGGCTTTGCAATAGCCTCCGGCGGCTGGGCTCCTTTATACTCCATATCCAGATAAGGCCCCTCAAAATGAATGCCGAGAATTTCTGCACCGTCATACCCTTCTTCAATGACACTGGCTACATTCGCCACAGCCTTTGTAAGAACATCCGGCATCTGGGTTACCGTTGTCGGCAGGATCGCAGTGACTCCTTCTTCGGGAATCCTTTCCATCCAGTCTCTAAGACCGGAAGGTTCTGCATCATTTGTATCAAAACCATAGGAACCGTGGGTATGAATGTCTATAAAGCCAGGAAGAATCGCCTTCTCTCCGTAATCTTCCTCTACAGGCTTTGTACCGTAAGCATAGATTCTTTGAATTTTATCTTCTGAAATCTCTATCTGAGCCGGTATAAATTGTCCGCCAATCCAGACTTTTTTGCTCTGAATAATCATTAATATCCCTCGTTTTCCATGTCTGCGCCTTCCCAGAGGCGATGCCCATCCAGGCAAATATCTCCCCGCATTGCCCAGATTTTTAGATTTTTAAACTTCAACTTTATACAGCCGCTGGTTCCTGCAAGACTTCCAAATCCTTTCGGCCATCGAATGGATTTCCATCCATCTTTCATCTCAGATACCTGACTTTCCTCAAAGGAAAATCCCGGTACCGCATCCTCGGTCCACACACGATGAATCTGTGCTTCCATCAGAACCGGCTTTGTTTTATCGATGGCTTCCGCCAGAATTTCCAGGGAATCTCCCTGAAATTTCATTTTACAGGTCGTCAAAAGGCTGTTTTCTTCTTCACGTTTCGGCACCATCGCAGCAAACTTGTCCGCCTGCCACCGTGCTCTCGCCAGCGACGTTTCACGGAAATTCGTATGTCGTCCATTGCCGCCCATATAATATAACCACAGTTCACCATTCGGACCAATGACCGGCTGGGATGCGTATATGCAGCCACAGTCAAAATCACCTGTCGGATAATGTCCCTGACCTCTTGGAATCACAGACTGGCCCGGCGCCACAAAATCAAAATGTTCCGGCTCCACTGCCCATGTCAGTTCGCAATCCACTGTGTCAAAATCTTTATCGGTCCGATCTCCCTCATGAATCATGGAAGCCAGACCAAGATAAAGATTATTCCAGAAAAATACAGGCATAGAATAAACCTGAGCCTCAAAGCCCCGTCCCCTGAGAGTTTCCTTCGGCTCACTCCAGTGAATAAAATCATCACTGCGGCTCAGGGTCGTCATACGGATACCGTCCTTCCACACTCGGGACAGAAGCATATAACACCCTTCTTCTTCATTCCAGAAAGGCAGATTATGACTGTCTGCCTGTGGATTATAATCCGGCCATGGAATCAGTTCGGACCAGTTAACGCCATCCGGCGAAAAGGCCACCGCCATATGAGCTCCATGCCCCGGAATATCCACCTTTGTCACTAACTTATATTTTGAATCGGGAGAGGAGTTATGGTCATCGACCATAACCCCCGTCCCATGTGCAAATAGAAAGAGAATGTTATTCGCCTTGCTGCCACGCCATTCTACCCGGCCAAGAGCCGGTTTTTCCCAATGAATACCATCTTTACTTTCCGCATAAGCCAGGGATGTCACCCTGTCCATTCTCGGAAGATAATCTCTCGACGCCCGTTCCTTGACAGTCGTTCCTTCCGTATCCAGATCATCCGTAAATAACGTGTAATAACAGCGATAAATTTCTTTCTCTTTATCATAAATAACATTGGGATAGCCATTGTCAATTCGTATCTCCCAGGGTTTATCCTGAACCATCAAAGGATTATTTACCCCATCCTTTTTTGGAGGCGTTACCTGTATTGATATATTTTCCATAGCCTGAGGATTTAAAGCCCTTCGGTCGAGCATTAAATATTTTGACAAAGAGTCCGCCCCATTCCCTAGCAGTATGCTTTGATCGCATCATCAATCATAGCTGCACATTTCTTTACCTGTTCCATATCTTCCGGAACCAGATTCGTCAGTGGTTTGCGAACACCGCCGATATCCAGACCTTCACGGATTCTCAGAATTTCTTTCATAACTGCATAGAGATTTCCGTGGCATTCGCACATAGCATAGATAATTGCATCAGCAGCATACTGAATCTTCTGTGCTTCCACAACGTTTCCAGCTTCAACCAGTTCTTTGATTTTTAAGTAAAGCTCAGGCATTACAGCATAAGTTCCACCGATACCGCCGTCTGCGCCCATGGCCAGACCGGAAACAAGCTGTTCATCCGGGCCATTGAAAACAACGAATCCTTCGCCGCCTTCCATCTTAAACATCTGAATATCCTGAACAGGCATAGAGCTGTTCTTTACAGCTGCTACCTGTGGATTTTTACGCATCTCTTTAAATAATGGCATTGTCAGTGCAACTCCGGCCAACTGAGGAATGTTGTAGATAACAAAATCCGTATTTGGCGCTGCAGAAGAAATGTCATTCCAGTACTCAGCAATGGCATATTCCGGTAAATGGAAATAAATTGGAGGAATGGCCGCAATAGCATCTACACCAAGGCTTTCAGCGTGAGCTGCCAATTCCATACTGTCTGCCGTATTATTGCAGGCAACATGGGCAATCACAGTCAGTTTTCCTTCGGCTGCTTTCATAACATGCTCCAGAACTAATTTACGCTCTGCAACACTCTGATAAATACATTCACCGGAGGAACCGCCAACATAAACACCTTTAACACCTTTTTTAATCATATACTTTGTGAGTGCTTCCACCCGTTCCGGGCTGACAGCTCCCTGATCATCATAACATGCGTAAAATGCAGGAATAATTCCCTGATACTTTGAAATATTTTTCATAATTCTCGCTTTCCTTTCATTCTGTCTACTATTTCATCTGTACTTTTACTACTGCCTTTTCAACCCGTTCCGGGCCGTCTACGGCAATCTTAACTTTATGGGCATCCTCAGGAAGGACGATCAATACCTTCCCCGGAGTCATATAAAGCCGATTCTCCACCGGACCATCGCAATCCACTGAATCTGTCACTTTATCTATGGCTGTCACGGTCATCTTCTCCATGTCCGTTACGCCAATCCACTCCTGTCCGGATAATACCAGATGGATATCCGCATAAAATTCGTGGGCTTCAAAAGCTGCTGCTTCTTCAGCCATCGTTTCATAACCAAAACGATTGATAAACACATTCTCGCCGTCCACATCATTTCTTCCGGCCTGAAGCTCACTGAGCGCATGACTTTTTAAAAAGTCAATGGCCGTATCCAGATGCGGCGCCATACCGCGATAATGTTCCAAATTGTTCATGTCAGTATAAATCATTCGCTGTCTCCACTTTCTTTTCCATCATATAAATGGCAAGCCACCATATGGCCCTCTTTTCCATGATACCGAAGTGCAGGGTCCTGCTCTTTACAAATGTCCATACAATGCGGACAACGGTTACGGAATGCACAGCCGCTCGGTTTATGGATCGGACTTGGAACCTCACCTTCCAGAATCTGACGCTGTTTCTTATTATGTATATCCGCTACAGGTATTGCTGAAAGCAGTGCCTTTGTATACGGATGCAGCGGCTCTTCATAAAGCGCTCTGGAATCTGCAACCTCAACAATCTTTCCAAGGTACATAACCATAATACGGTCGGACATATACTGAACAACCGAAAGGTCATGAGCAATGAAAAGATAGGTCAGATTCAATTCCTGCTGAATCTCTTTCATCAGGTTCAATACCTGAGCCTGAATAGATACGTCCAGCGCAGACACCGGTTCATCACAGATCAGTACTTCCGGCATAACTTCCAACGCTCTGGCAATACAAAGACGCTGACGCTGTCCACCGGAGAATTCATGCGGATAACGCAGCAGGTAGTCCGGCTGGATATTTACCATCTTTAATACTCTCTGCATCATCTTTTCACGTTCTTCCTGGGAAGTAATACCGTGAGTTTTTAACGGTTCTTCAAAAGAGGAATAGATTTTCTTCTGAGGGTTCAATGCAGAATACGGATCCTGGAAAACCATCTGAACCTTCTTACGGAATTCAAACATTTCCTCTTTATTAAATTTGGTAATATCTTTATATTCACCGTCATAGTTAAACATAACCTGTCCGCCGGTCGGCTTTTCAAGCATCATTACGGTTTTACCAAATGTTGACTTACCGCAGCCGGACTCACCAACGATTCCTAAAGTTTCACCCTTATAAACATCCAGACTAACGTCATCCACTGCTTTTACGTGGCCGACTACCTTTTTCATAAAACCTTTTGTAATCGGAAACCATGTCTGTAAATTCCGGATTTTAAAAATAATTTCTTTATTTTCTGTACTCATATCAGTCCACCTCCGGATAAGAATCAAATTTCAGGCAACGTACCCGGTGTCCCGGGGAAATTTCAAACATTGGTATCGTCTTTTCACGGCAGCGTTCCATACATTCGGAACAACGGTCGGCAAATTCACAGCCGCCCTTTAAGTCTGCCGGATTCGGTGTAGCACCCGGAATCGTCTCCAGTTTCTGTCCGTCAGCCAGGCCGAGAACAGGAACGCTTCGGAGCAATGCCCGTGTATATGGATGACTTGTGCGGTCAAAAAGATCTTCCAGACTTCCGAACTCAACCACACGGCCCATATACATAACACAGACTTCATCCGCCATCTCAGCTACCAATCCCATGTTATGTGTAATAAGGATAATGGATTTACCCTCTTTTAACTGAAGTTCTTTTAAAAGATCCATGATCTGAGCCTGAATCGTTACGTCTAGCGCCGTTGTCGGCTCGTCACAGATGATCAATTCCGGATTACAGATCATAGCGATGGCAATAACAACACGCTGTTTCATACCGCCGGAGAACTGATGCGGATAACAATCAATACGTTCTTCCGGATCCGGAATACCCAGTTTACGGAACATTTCCAAAACCTTCTGACGGGCTTCATCTTTCTTCATGCCTTTATTGTGCTGAAGAAGTCCCTCTGCCACCTGGTCACCAACCTTATATACCGGATTCAGACTGGACATCGGATCCTGGAATACCATGGACATGTCCGGTCCACGGAGCGCCCGCATTTCAGGACCATTTGGTTCTTTAATACTTTCCAGATGATATTCGGTGACTTTACCATCCTTTAAAGCATTATACTGGATACTGTCTGCTTTAACAATAGCATTCTTTCCTGTAAAACGCATGATGGAGTTCATGGTAACACTCTTGCCGCAGCCGGATTCACCAACAACAGCCAGAGTCTTTCCGCGGCGCACCTGGAAAGATACATCTTTAACAATTTTAATTTCTTTTCTATCTGAAATGAAAGTTGTATTTAATTTCTCAACATTTAAAATAATTTCTTTATTATCCATGATGCCCCTCCTTACTGCTGTTTAGCATCCAGCACATCACGCAGACCGTCGCCGAAGAAGTTGATTGCCAGGACAAAAAGACTGATGGCAAGACCAGGGAATACCCAGATCCACCACTGGTTAGTAACAACGGATACGGATTTCGCCGCATTTAAAATATTTCCCCAGGTCGGTGTACTGTCAGCCACACCAAGACCAATGAAGGAAAGTGCTGCTTCCTGCAGAATGAAGAACGCAACGTTTGTCGTTGTGGAAACGATAATTGGGCTCATTACATTCGGAAGAATCTGCTTAAACATAATGTTGCTCTTCTTCATACCGAAAGCTTCGCATACTTTAACGTAGGTCTCGTTTTTCAAACTCATAAATTCGTTGCGGACCATACGGAAAGTCGTCATCCATCCGGTAAATACAAAGATAAACAACAAATTGCCAAGGCCTCGTTTATTTACGATAGCCACAAGCATCATGACAAGTACCAACTGTGGGAATGCCTGGAAAATCTCGGAAATACGAATAAGAATCATATCCACTTTTCCACCGAAATATCCGGCAAGCGCTCCTAAAATCGCACCGATAACAGAACTCATGACCGCACAGAAAGCACCAATCAGAATGGAATAACATCCACCGACAAGGACACGGGCAAACAGATCACGACCAATCGTGTCTGTACCAAAGAGATGTCCATTTCCCGGAGCCTGTTTCATATCAGTCAATACCGGCGTGCCATAGTCTACACCAACGATCATGCCAATGATGCAGGCAACGGTAATAACTACAATGATAACCAAGCCGAGAACAGCCAGCTTATTGTTCATAAATTTTCGCACATTTCGTTTAAATAAAGAAGAAGATGCGCTTTTATTCGAATCTTTAATACTCGTTGTTTCACCCATAAATTCTTCCTCCTTCTTTATTCACCAAGACGTACACGCGGATCTAACAATGCGTTGAATACATCGACCATGAAAGAACAGATCAACATGGTAGCCGCAATAATCAATGTTGTTACAAGAACGACCGGATAATCACCGGATACGATGGCATTCGTCATTGTCAAGCCGATTCCCGGATAAGAGAATACGGTTTCAATAACAACGGAACCACCGATCAATGCAGGAATACGGAATACCAAAATAACCAGAACCGGTTTCATGGCATTTCGGAATCCATGTTTCAAATAAACCTTCCATTCCGGAATACCTTTGGAACGTGCTGTTTTAATATAATCACTGTTCAATACATCCAGCATGGTGTTTCGTGCATAACGCATCAATACAGCTACCATACCGATCGTCAGTGTGAGAACCGGAAGGAACAAATGGAAGAAGGCATCTGCAAGAGCGCTTGTTGCATCCGGACTGACACGGTTGCTCGCCGGAAACCAACCAAGTTTAATTGAGAAAACCTGAATCAATATAATACCAACAAGGAACTGAGGAACAGCCTGTCCTAAAACGGCCAGAACACGTCCTACATAATCGATAATACCATTCTGACGTACTGCAGAAATAATACCGATACCGATACCAATGATGGTGGAAAAAAGAAGTGAATATCCAGCCAGCTCAAAGGTATATGGAAGTCTTACTGCGATAACAGAAGCGATGGATGAACCATCGAAGGAATATCCAAGGTCACCATGAAGAATATTTCCAAGCCAACGGAAATACTGTACGATCAATGGGTCATTCAATCCAAGAGATTCTCTCAATGCTTCAACATTTTCTTTATTTGAGGAAAGCATCTCCGGGCTGACCATAAAGTTGATCGGGTCGATACCTGTCAGCTGCAGACCATAATATACAATAAAACTGATAACTAAAAGCATCGGAATCATCATAAGCAGCTTCTTAATGATGAATTTTAACATTCTATCACCCCATTCTTAAAGCAACATCAAACAAGGATTCTTAACCTCCCATAAACAAGGGGAGACTTTCGAAAAAATCTCTCCTGTCTCCCCCTTTAATCACTGAATCATTGTTTGATTTCTAAATAACTATCTTACTGAGCCATTTCCCAGTTAGCGAAATCCAGATCACACATGTACAGTGGATTGCAGAATGTTACGCCTTCCGGAATGACAACTTTGTCACTTGTGAATACATATGTACCAACAGTGAATACAGGAACTTTATAAACAGCTTCCTGTTCTTTATCCTGCAGAGCTTTCAGAGCTTCGTTTCTTGCTGCGGAGTCTGTAGCTTTGAACAGGTTGTTAACCAGTTCATCAAATTCATCTGTTCCGCCGAATACGTTAGCGAACAGAGCATCTGTACTCTGATATTCGGTATACCATTCATCGATGGAGAATGCACTCTTACCTTTGAAACCGATATCGTAGTTACGTGTTGTAAACAGGTCTGTTGTACCATCGTTGGACAATGTAGCTTCAACTGTCAAACCAGTCTGTTCAAGGTAATGAACAACTGTCTGGATCAAGTCGATAGATGTCTGGTCATTGTTATAGTAGCAGATTTTCAGTGTACGGCTCATATCATAGCCAGCAGCCTGAAGGTCTGCTTTTGCTTTTTCAGCATCGAAAGTATATTCGAAACCATTGTAAGCTTCGTTGCTGTTTGGAACACCACTGTTCAGAACGCTTGCTGTCGGATAAAGTGTTGCCAGAGTTGCACGGTCGATTGCTTCGATCAATGCTTTACGAACTTCTACGTTCTGCATAGCCTCGTTTTCGTTACCGTCAACACCCTTCATGTTGAACAGGAAATATTTGTAGAATAATACATCAACTTCATGTTCTGTGTAATTTGGCATACCTTCAAGAGCTTCTACAAGGTCAGCTGCGTTGCCGAATACATAGTCAGCCTGTCCTGCCTGTGCTGCTGTAATGTAATCCTGTACAAAGTAGCAGATAATAGACTGGATCTTTGGTGCTGTGCCTTCATAATTTTCATTTACTTTTAATGTAAAGTAGTTACCAACATTCAGTTCATTCAGTGTGTACATACCGGAGCAAACTGGATTTGTCCAGAACGCGTCAGATTCCAGAGTCAGAGGGTCTGCGTTTTCAAGACAATGTTTTGGTAAGATTGCGAACTGAGCAAGTACATCTTTCATTGCAGCGTATGGCTCAGTCAGTGTCATAGTGATTGTGCTGCCATCGATAGCCATACTGTCGATTTTCTTGAAAGCAGATGTATAAATGGAGTTACATGTTGCAGCTTTTAATGCTGTTTCAATAGACCACTGAACATCTTCTGCTGTCAGAGCTTCGCCATCGGACCATTTCAAACCATCTTTCATTGTAATGGTGTATACGAGGCCATCTTCACTAATTTCTACAGATTCTGCCAAATCCGGCTGTGGATTTGTCAAATCGCTGTCTGCAATAAGCAGGGCACGGAACATCAGATTTGTTGCCATGATACGGTTATACCATGGTGTTGGAATCTTGTCATCTGTTGTAGAACCATCACCTGTCGTTACAGACAATTTTAAAGTTCCGCCGTCAACGGACGCTGCTTCTGCAACGCTCTCTGCTGTTGTTTCGTCGGACTTTGCTGCTGTTGTCTCTTTACTGCCGGAACCACATCCGACTAAAGAAGCTACAACCAGCGTGGTTGCCAATAAGGCGGCCAACATTTTTTTCATAGTAACATCCTCCTTTTGCACTAAGCATTCACATGCTCATCGTTACATTTATAATACTCTTTCTGAAAATAATTTTCAATGTCTTAATTACATGAAAATCCATTTATTTTTTGTACACATTGCACAAGATAGATTTGTTTTTGCCTTTTTGAATTAAGCAAAAAGAATACCGAATATAGGAAAATTTAAAGGTATATTCATTAAAATGTAAATTTTTGTCATTACATTTGAAAAGTTTTTGAAACTTTCCTTGCGTTAGAAATCAAATTGTTTTATAATCGTAATAGATTTTGAATATATACAAGGAGGCGGTTTCTTGGCTGAAAATATACTGGATTCTATTACAAAACAATATAACTCGTTGACCCGTTCCGGAAAAAAACTGGCAGACTATATCTTTGCCAACACAGCCAGCACACAATATATGTCTATCACCTCCCTGGCGGAAAGCTGCGGCGTATCCGAAGCGACAATTACCCGTTTTTGCCGCGGACTTGGTCTTTCCGGTTATAACGACTTTAAACTGGCTTTAGCAAAATGTGAACGGACCAATGATCTGGGTGATCCTTCGGATATTCCCCAAACGATCAATGCAGACGATAATTTCGATACTATGTGCCACAAGCTGCATGCATCAAATATCGTTTCCCTGAATGAAACACTGGAACATCTGGAGGAAAAAACTCTTGACAAAGCCGTTAACCTTCTTTCAGGAGCACGCCATGTCTACTGTTTCGGTCAGGGTGGAAGCATGGTTATGGCTATGGAAGCATGGGCCCGTTTTTCCACGACAACATCAAATTTTATCCATATTGAAGATTCACATATGCAGACGATGGCGGCCGCACTGGCTTCTCCTCAGGATGTTATCTTTTTCTTTTCTTACTCCGGTTCCACAAAAGATATGGAAGAGGTTCTACAGCTTGCAAAACAGAGAAAAACACCGATTATTCTTGTCACGCATTTTCCAAAATCCCGGGCGGCAGAATTTGCCGACATCGTTTTACAATGCGGATACAGTGAAAGCCCGCTCCAATCCGGTTCCATTGCCGCTAAAGTCGGACAATTATTTTTGATTGAGTGTTTGTTCTATGGTTATTGTCGAAAGAATCCGGAAATTCGGGCTGCTGCCCGCGCATCGACAGCTCAGGCCATCGCAAAAAAACTATTGTAATTAAAAAAACAGCCGTTTTTCTGTCACCGATTCAATGTGACAGAAACAAACAGCTGTTTTTTATTACATTTTTTTATTTCTCTAAAAGTCCTGAAGCAAGCCATGCTGCTCCTAAAAGTCCGGCCTGATTGCCAAGCCCGGTCTGACGGATTTTCGTTCCCCGGAAGCCTTCGGAAATACCTTCATCCACCCGTCGGCACACTTCTTCAATAATATATTTCTGAGCAAGGATACCGCCGCCCAGCAGGATATCCGAAGGATTAAAAATGTGAATCAATGTTATCAGTCCGTAGACGATCTCATCAATCCATGCATCAATCTCAGCCCGGATTTCCGGCCGTTCAAAGGCTTCAAAAATCTTACGACCGTTATCCAGCGCAGCATCCACAGCCATCACCCGTTTGACCAGCGCTGTTGTCGATGCATATTTCTCATAACATCCGCTGAATTCCACGTCTTTTTTAATAGCTTCAGGATGGACAACAATGCCTCCAAAGCTTGCTCCGGAAAATGTATTTCCCGTATAAATGCCGCCGTTTAAAACGATAGCCCCACCGACACCGGTGCCATAGGTCAGACACAGGAAATTTTTACTACCCTGTGCCGCGCCAAAGTAAAGCTCTCCGAGAGCCGCCGCATTGACATCATTTTCCACCGCAACAGGAACTCCGAATTCCTTTTCCAAAACAGCCCGGATTTCCATTCCTGTATAGTTTGGAATATTATCATTGGCATAATGAATCTTCCCATTTTGGGAATCCACCTGTCCGGCTGTACTGATACCGATGGCATCAAAATCCCCATAGGTATGCAAAATTTCTTTAGCACGCTC
>CATYEA010000040.1 GCA_958405355.1 uncultured Lachnospiraceae bacterium | reverse complement strand
ATCCTGTACCGTACAAAGGCCTTCCCGAAACTCTTCCAAAGCCCCCAGATAATCAAATCCTTTTAATGTAAAGGCTTCCGATACCAAAGGATTTTGAACGGCCGTCACTCCCTGAATTTCCATCCGCCGGGCAAATTCTTCCGGTGTCAGCCGGTTTTTACATACCCGAACCGTCAATGGCTGCTCTTTAAGAAACCATTGAAACATTTTCCCGGTATTCTCTTTACCATAGCAGTCTGTCCAGTAATCCACCAGCCACTGAGGCTGGGAATAATAAACAGACAAGTTATCTTTCGGCAAATCCAGTTTTTCAGGATTCCGAATCATATTCCGAAGGATTCCATTGACAAAACCAGAAAGATTTTTAAAACCCCGTTTCTTTGCCAATTTCACCGCCTCATTACACACGGCAGAATCAGGAACCCCATCCATATATTTAATCTGATAAACCGACATCCGGAGAATCGTCCGAATGACCGGTTTCATTTTTCTTACTTTAACACTGGAAAAACGCTCAATCATCCAGTCCAGACTGATCTGACGTTCCAGCGTTCCCCGGGTCAGGCGACTGATAAACCGCCGTTCCCCGCTGCCAAGATACTGATATTTCTCCAGCATCCGGCGAATAGCTACATGGGACGGTATCTGTTCCCGCGCAGTCTCCAGAAGCAGATCACAGACAATATCCCTTAAATTTTCTGAATTAGTCATCATCGCGCCGTCCCCGACCGCCGAATAATATGATTAATCGCAAGAGCTGTAAAATGCTTGCCGCTGCACCGGCCACATAGGTCAATGCCGCCGCACTGAGAACCTTTCTGGCTCCCTCATTTTCATCACCCTGTAAAAGCCCGGTGGAAGAAAGAATCTTTAACGCTCTGGAGGACGCATTAAACTCCACCGGCAATGTTACCAATTGAAAAAGGACTACTGCAAAAAAGAGAAAAATTCCTGCACGAATCAATGTCTGATTCCAGCCCATAATAACACCGATCAAAATCAATGGCCAACTGATGCTTGAACCGAAATTACAAATCGGTACAAGCGCCGTCCGGATCCGAAGCGGTGCGTAATCCTTCTGGTCCTGAATGGCATGACCGCATTCATGGGCCGCCACACCAATGGCCGCCACACTGGTGGCCCCAAACACACTGTCTGAAAGTCTGAGCACTTTGGCTGCCGGGTCATAATGGTCTGTCAGGCTGCCCTGGATTCTTTGAATGCTGACATTATAAATGCCCGCCTGATGAAGAATCGTCTCCGCTGCCTGAGCTCCTGTAATGCCGCGGATATTCCGCACACGGTCATACCGGGCAAAGGTGGATTTCACCCTGGACGAAGCCCACATAGAAAGCAGCGCACCAATAAGAATCAAAATATAGGTTGGATCAAAATAAAATCCCGGATAGTACATACCACCGTATCCATACATAGAAATCACTCCTGTCCCAGTATCTCACCTGCTGTCATCTGACATCCCCGAAGGAAGGCTCCCGCATCCATCCGTTTTTTGCCTTCCATCTGAAGTTCCAATATCTGAAGAGCTCCGCCGCCGGTCTGAACAGTAAAGCCCATTTTATCTACCGCTAAAATTTTTCCCGGCACCGCATTTCCTGTCGCAGGACCGTCAGGCACTGCATCTGCATTTGAAACAACTCTGGCCTTCCAAAGTTTCATCGTCTTTCCATGATAAGATGTATAAGCACTTGGCCATGGATTCAGTCCCCGGATAAGCCGTTCGATTTCTTCTGCCGTCATGGAAAAATCAATCTTTCCAAGGGCCTTATCAAGCATCCGGGCATATTCGCCAGTCTGACTGTCATCCTGCTTTTCCGGCTGGATCGTTCCGGCTTCAAGCCCTTTTAATGTCTCGATCAGAAGATCGCCGCCGAGGACACTGAGCTTATCATGAAGGCTGCCGCCGGTCTCATCCTCTGCCAAAGGGACTTCCGCTTTAAGAAGCATATCTCCTGTGTCCAGTCCCACATCCATCTGCATCGTCGTCACACCGCTGACTTTTTCCCCGCGGATGACCGCCCACTGGATCGGCGCCGCTCCCCGATATTTCGGAAGCAATGACGCATGAACATTGACACAGCCATATTTCGGAATATCCAGCAAGTCCTTCGGCAAAATCTGACCAAAGGCCACAACGACCATGACATCCGGTTCCAGTGCCCGCATCTGCTCGATAAACTCCGGCTCCCTGGCCCGTCTCGGCTGATATACCGTCAAATCATGTTCCAGCGCTTTTTCTTTCACTGGCGGAAAAAGCACTTTCTTTCCCCGGCCCTTTGCCTTATCCGGCTGGGTCACCACACCGACCACTTCATGTCCGGCTTCTATAATTTTTTCCAATGTCGGCACGGAAAAATCCGGCGTTCCCATAAAAACAACTCTCATATTTATTCACCTTCTTCGTAGACAACATCTTTCAGTTTGCCTTCTACTTTTTCCACATAGAGATGGCCGTCCAGATGATCAAACTCATGGCACATGGCTCTTGCAAAAAGTTCGGTTCCCTCCACTTCAAACGGGTTCATATTCTGATCCAGCGCCCGAGCTTTGACATAATTCGGACGGGTAACGACGCCGGATTTCCCCGGTACACTCAGGCATCCTTCTTCACCAGTCTGTGAACCGCTGGACTCGATAATTTCCGGATTGATAAATACATAAGGTCCTTCACCCACATCGATAACGCAGATGCGTTTCAGGATGCCTACCTGAGGGGCTGCCAGTCCAACACCATTTTCATGATACATCGTATCCAGCATATCACCGATCAGCTCCTTTGTCCGTGGTGTCAGCTCCTTTACTTCTTTTGCAACTTTATTTAATACCGGGTCTCCCTCATATCTCATATTTCTGAGTGCCATAAATATTCCTCCATCTCAATACAAATTCATCGGATCGATATCAAACTGAACATTCACCTGACGGAACATTCCGTCGTTTCGGAGAAGGTCCTGGACTTTGCTCCGGCAATCCATCAATCCTTTTATCTCATTGCTTTTTATATAAATCACCTTTCGGTAACGATCTTTCTCTTTCGCCCGGAATCCATCAGCCGGCGGTAAGACCTGCACCCATGGGCCGGCACTTTCTGTCCGGTCTTGCGCTATCACAGCCCTGTCTTTCATCGGCACAGTCTCATCCTTTATCGCTTCTGCCAGAATCATAGCGCCTTCCCTGGCTGTTATTTCATCCTCATGCTCAACGACCACCGCCATCATATGTCCGGCCGGCGGATATTTCATGAGCTTCCGATACACGATTTCCTGCCTGTAAAATGACTCATAATCCTGATTCGCCGCACAGGTCACTGCATAGTGATCCGGCTGGTAAGTCTGTATAATGGCCAGCCCCGGTTTTGTCCCCCGTCCGGCCCGTCCGGCCGCCTGGGTCAGCAACTGGAACGTCCGCTCTCCGGCCAGATAATCCCCTGAAAACATGGATAAATCCGCTGCCAAAACACCAACCAGTGTCACATTGGGAAAATCATGACCCTTGACGATCATCTGAGTACCTACTAAAATATCCGCTTCGCCCTTTGAAAAAGTCCGAAACACTTCCAGATGGCTATTCTTACGGCTCATTGAATCCCGGTCCGCCCGAAGAATACGGGCCTGAGGAAATCTTTTGCCAAGCATTTCAGCCACCTTTTGTGTTCCCATTCCAAAAGCTCCGATATAACGGGAACCGCATTCCGGACAATTGCCGGGCATAGGCAGCGTCATTCCACAGTAGTGACATTTTAAAATATTCCCCTCGCTCTTGTGAAGGGTCATGGAAATATCGCAATGCGGACACCGGATGACATGACCGCAGCTTCGGCAGGATATGAATCCTGCATATCCTCTCCGGTTCAGAAACAGTAAAATCTGTTCCTTTCTTTTAAGGCGTTTTTCGATTTCTTCCTGAAGTCTGCGGCTAAAAATGGAATAATTTTTCTGCCGCAGTTCCTCTCTCAAATCAACGATTTCCGTCTGTGCCATCGTACCCCCGGATACCCGCTTTCCAAGGCAATGGAGTCCATAGATTCCCCGGACTGCCCTGTCATAGGTCACTACCGAAGGGGTCGCCGAGCCAAGAACGACCTTGCCTCCGCACAGTTTCATCCGCTGTACAGCCACATCCACCGCATGGTATTTTGGTGTCGTATCGCTTTTGTAAGCCCCATCTTGTTCTTCGTCAATAATGATCAGGCCCAGATTCGGAAATGGCGTAAACAGTGCAGAACGGGGACCGATCATAATATCAATTTCCCCATTTTTTGCCTGGATATACTGATCATAGCGCTCGCCGTCAGACATCTTCGAATTCATGACCGAAACCCGGCGTCCAAACCTCTGACGAAATCGGGCGATATTCTGGTAAGTCAAAGAAATTTCAGGGATCAGTACGATGGCCTGCCGTCTTGATGCCAGAATCCGTTCAATCAACTGCATGTAAACTTCCGTCTTGCCGCTACCCGTGACACCGTATAAAAGATGTACCTGCCGTTCATCGGCAAGAATCCCTTCTACAGCCTGCCGCTGTTCCCGGCTAAGCAAAACCTGCTTACCGTCACTGGCCTCTAAATAGGGAATCCGGTAATCCGAAGTTTCCGAGACTTCAATCCATCCATGCTTCATCAAAGTCTTCAGAGCAGCCTCCGGGGACGGAACCTTCTTTTTCATTTCCGTCTCCGACATACCCTTTCCGCTGTCATCATCCAGCAAAAGGGCCAGCAGCGCAGCCCGTGATGCAAATCTTGGCTGGACTGCCAGTCTTTTCATTTCTTTCTCCGCATCCGTCCGGGACACAGCCAATCGATAAATCCTCTTTGTGCCGCCCCGGACACGTCGTTTCACATTCAGCACCGTTTTCAATGACTGGGCACGGGTACAGCCGTAAGCCCGGCTCATCCAGTCCGCCAGACAAATCATCTGAGACTCTACGACCATAGAGCCTTTTTGTATCCCATCAATCTCTTTCAGCTTATCCGGAGCATATTCCGCCACATCGGAAAAACCAACAACGTATCCCCGGACCATCCTGTTTCCTTTGCCAAAGGGCACCGTCACCTGGCTTCCTACCCGGATTTCCTGCTTCATCGATTCCGGTACGATGTATTGAAATACCCGATCCAGCGCTTCGAGAGATATATCCACGATTATATCTGCGTACTTCACCCCATACCTCCAGTTCGTCAACATCAAGAATACCGCAGACGACTCCGCTAAAAATAAGCAGGCATCTCCGGTATCCTACAGTTCTCTATGATATTATGCAAGAAAATCTTTCAATTTCTTACTTCTCTGAGGATGACGAAGTTTTCTGAGCGCCTTCGCCTCAATCTGACGAATACGTTCACGGGTCACGGAAAATTCCTGACCAACTTCCTCCAGAGTTCTGGCCTTTCCGTCTTCGAGACCAAATCTCAGACGGATGACCTTCTGTTCCCGCTCAGTCAATGACTGAAGCGCCACTTCCAGCTCTTCTTTCAGCATCTCATCTGCGGCATGCTGTTCCGGCTGGAGCGTGGATTTATCTTCAATAAAATCACCCAAATGGCTGTCTTCTTCTTCACCGATCGGTGTATCCATAGATACTGGTTCTTTGGAAATCTTCAGAATATCATCGACCTTTTCCACAGGCACGCCCATGACCTTTGCAATCTCTTCCGAAGTTGGTTCCCGGCCATATTCTGCCAGTAATTTACGGGATACGCGAATGGTTTTATTAATTGTCTCCACCATATGTACCGGAATACGAATGGTTCTGGAATAATCGGCCAATCCCCTGGTAATTGCCTGACGAATCCACCATGTTGCATAAGTACTGAACTTATACCCCTTTGTATAATCGAATTTATCAACGGCCTTCATCAAACCAATATTGCCTTCCTGAATCAGGTCCAGAAAGCTCATACCGCGGCCTACATAACGTTTCGCAATACTGACCACGAGACGCAGATTCGCTTCCGTCAAATGCTTCTTTGCTTCTTCGTCGCCTTCACCCATACGTCTGGCCAGCTCGGCTTCCTCTTCCGCAGACAACAACTGAATATTGCCGATTTCTTTCAAATACTGACGCACCGGGTCCTCAATATTAATTCCATCCGGCACGGATAAATCCGTATCTTCTACACGAACATCGTCGTCATCATCTAAAAGAAATTCTGCGTCACTGTCATCATTGCTGACTCTGAGGACATCGATTCCCTTACTTTCCAGATAATCGAAAATCCGCTCACTCTGATCCGCATCCAGGGCCATACTGCTAAATGCGTCCATGACTTCCTGATATTCAAGAACGTTTTTCTTCTTTTTAGCAGTTGCAACCAGTTCTTCCAGTTTTTTTGTAAACAATAATTTATTGTCTTCCATACAAAATTCCCCATATCTCTATTTTCTGCAGTACAACTAAATTATAATGAATTTTTCTTCATATAACAATAGTAAATTTATGCTTCTGTCTCTTCTTCGCTTTCGTCAGCCATCATGCCTTCTGCCTTCTCTACAGCTTCCTCAGCCTCATCGGCATTTTCCATTTTCATGACTTCGCTGTCTTCATCTTCCGATAACTCCAGCATATCACCGCCGACTTCCTCATCTTCACCGAGAATTTTAATCTCTCCCGAATATAATTCTTCGACAGCAATGGACAAAGGTTTTTTACCTTCTGCATCTTCTACCAGAGGTTCTGCACCGGAAATCAACTGTCTGGCTCGTTTTGCTGTGGCAATAACAATGGAATACCGGCTCTGTACAACCGGAGCTTCGCCCTCTTCCACACCGCTGTTTACAACTTCTATTAAATCTGAATATGATGGATGTAACATAAATTATTCTCCTTTCTTATATGCGGCAAGACCCTCTCTGAGGCTTGCGATCAGTTTTCCGCCATAAATGGCTCTTTTTTTTTCACTCTCTATAATGTGATGGATATTCCCGGCACATTCGGCCACTTTTCCATTTTCATTGAGAACAATATAATCATATTTATCCATGTAATCTACTTCTTCGGCCGCTCTCGCCAACCGGGACATAATAACGTCTTCCGTCTCTGTTCCCCGTCCCCGAAGCCGTGCCTCAAGCTCTTCAGCCGTCGGCGGTGTCACAAAAATCAACACCGTTTCAGGATAACGCTCTTTCACCTTCAAAGCGCCCTGCATCTCAATCTCCAATACAACAGAAATCCCCTGGCTCAGTTTATCAAACACAAAATCCTTCGGAGTTCCATAATAATTATCCACATAACGGGCGTACTCTAAAAACCGCTCCTCACGGATACGCTGTTCAAAATCTGCTTTCTCCAGGAAAAAGTAATGCTGACCATCGATCTCCCCTTCCCGAGGTCCACGGGTCGTCGCAGAAATGGACAGACAATATTCCTGAGCATAGGTACTGAGAAGCTCTTTAACAACGGTTCCTTTACCAGCGCCGGAAAATCCGGAAATAATCGCCAGTATTCCTCTCTGATCACTCATCTTCCTCATCCTTATTTACAACCTTACCGGCAAAACGTCCGGTCAATGTCTCCGGCTGTAAAGCCGAAAGCACCAGTTCGTTATTCTCCATGACAATCACTGCTTTTGTCCGGCGTCCCTGGGTGGCATCAATGGCCATTCCCGCATCCTTCGCATTTTGTATCATACGCTTGATGGGCGCCGAATCCGGATTAATAATGGCAATTACTTTACTTGTATTCACCACATTTCCAAATCCTATATTCATAAGCTTTCCCAAAAATCATCTCTCCTGTTCAGGCTTATTCAATATTTTGTATCTGTTCTCTGACTTTTTCGATTTCTGTCTTTAAATTAATTGCCCGATTGGCAACCTCCAGGTCATTGGCCTTTGACAAGATCGTATTGGCTTCCCGATTCATCTCCTGAGCAATGAAATCCAATTTCCGGCCGATACTTCCGCCTTCTATAAGGGCATTGCGTGTGCTTGTAATATGACTGCGCAGACGGACGATTTCCTCATCCACGCAGATCTTATCTGCAAATATAGTCGTCTCCGTCACGATACGACTTTCATCGATCGTCGAATCTCCCAATAATTCCTTGACCTTTGCTTCCAGACGCTGACGATGTTCTGTCAGAATCTCCGGTGAACGTTTTTCAATGAAATCCACATCTTCAAGCATACCATCCAGTTTGCCGATCAAATCATTTTTCAGATTTTCTCCTTCAACCAGACGTGTTTCCACAAACTGCTCACTGGCCTTATGAAGCGCCTCTTCAAGCACACCCCAAAGCTCATCCGCATCAATCGTCTGTTCCTCCAGCGTCAGCACATCCGGATAACGGGATAGTGAAGATACCCGTACATCATTTTCAATACCGAACTGCTCACTCATCTGCTGCAGGACACGTACATATTCCGCTGCCAACTCTTCATTATATTTAAGGACCATATTATTCTCTGTATAGTCCTCATAGGTTATAAATACATCCACCTTTCCGCGCTGGATATATTTCTTCAGGAGATTACGGATACCGGCCTCAAAAATACTCAATTTTTTAGGCATTTTCACATTAATATCACAATAACGGTGATTAACGGCCTTCATCTCAACGGTAATCTTCTGACGTTCATTGGTGATTTCGCTTCTGCCGAAACCTGTCATACTTTTCAACATCACATGGTTCTCCCATCTACTAAGTTAATAAAGTATGGTTATCTCTTTCCATAGTAAGGCTATTGTATAACCATATCAATTTATTATAATTCAAATAAAAAATACCGTCAATAGTTTCTCCCCGCATCTCTTGTAGAAAATTTTAATATTTGTTATACTTTATTTAATTTAAATTTAAGTAAGGAGAATACCTATGGCTTTTGACGGAATCGTGATTTCCAGCCTTGTATGGGAACTGAATGAACGGCTCATTGACGGCCGTATTAATAAAATATATCAGCCAGAGAACGACGCCATTGTTCTGACGATCAAAAACAACCGGAACAATTACCGTCTGCTGCTTTCTGCCAGTCCTTCTCTGCCCCTGGCCTATCTGACCGAGGATACAGGAACGAATCCAATGGTGGCGCCGAACTTCTGCATGCTTCTGAGAAAACATATCAGCGGCGGCCGCATCGTCTCCATTGTCCAGCCGGAGATGGAACGTATCTTAAAATTTGAAATTGAACATTTAAATGAATTAGGTGATTTATGCACGAAATTTCTCATCGTAGAATTAATGGGTAAACACAGCAATATTATTTTCTGTCAGCCCGATGGCACCATCATCGACAGTATCAAGCATATTTCCCTCAATGTCAGCTCCGTCCGGGAGGTCCTGCCGGGCCGCAGCTATTTCATCCCAAACACGATGTTAAAGATGAATCCGATGACCATCGAAACGGATGAATTTATGGAAAAAGTATTGTCAAAACCTCTGCCTGTCGGCAAAGCTCTCTACACAAGCCTGACGGGAATCAGTCCGGTCATCGCCGAGGAAATCTGCTTCCGGGCCTCCATTGATTCGGGAATGAGTACCAGCGGACTCTCCGATGCTGAAAAATTGCATTTATTTGGCGTTTTTAGCCGTCTCATGGAGGATGTCGAAAATCACAGCTTCTCGCCTGTGATCATCTACCGCGGCAAAGAACCCACGGAATTTTCCGCCCTGCCTCTGACTTGCTACAGCGACTGTGAAACTCAGACCTTTGACTCCATTTCCTCAGTGCTTCGTACCTATTATGCAGAAAAAAATGCATCCACCCGAATCCGACAGAAATCTCATGATCTACGGCATGTGGTCAGCACTGCCCTGGATCGTACCCGAAAGAAATATGATTTGCAATTAAAGCAATTAAAAGACACGGAAAAACGGGAAAAATATAAAATCTATGGGGAAATGATCAACACCTACGGCTATGGTCTGGAGGAAGGCGCGAAAAGTCTGACCTGTCTGAATTACTATACCGATAAGGAAATAACGGTTCCTCTGGACCCTCAGCTCACCCCTCAGGAAAATTCAAAAAAATATTTTGAGCGGTACGGCAAATTAAAACGGACCTTTGAAGCCCTGTCCACCCTGACGGAAGAAACCCATGATGAAATGGAACATCTCGACTCGATCAGTACAGCTCTGGACCTGGCACAGACCGAAGGGGATCTGGCCCAGATCAAAGAAGAACTGATCCAGGCCGGCTATGTAAAACGCCATACCGGGGGCAAAAATGCCAAAAAACAAAAGCTGACAAGCCAGCCTCTTCACTACATTTCCTCGGATGGCTATGACATGTATGTGGGCAAAAACAACCTCCAAAACGAAGAATTGACCTTTAAGTTTGCAAACGGCGGTGACTGGTGGTTCCATGCCAAAGGCATTCCGGGTTCTCATGTTATCGTGAAAACAGGCGGCGACGAACTACCTGACCGTACTTACGAAGAGGCTGCCCGCCTGGCCGCTTATTATTCTAAAAACCGGTCCAGCGAAAAAGTCGAGATTGACTATATCCAACGCAAACATGTTAAAAAACCAAATTCAGGAAAACCAGGCTTTGTCATCTATCACACTAACTATTCCATGATGATTGAGCCGGATATCTCAGGTATCCAATCGGTCAAATAATTAAGAAGGGGCCCAGAGGTCATAAAATGACCAAAGAGTCCCCTTTGTTTTTTGTTCCGTCATGTCTGAAAGCATCGCCTTTAAGTCCTCAGCCATCCGCTGATCCACCGGATAGCTGCCTTTGTATCCATTTCATCCAATCACCCGTGCATTATCTCTCTAACCTTTTCGGCCAAAGCTTCTGCCAGCTTTAAGTGTCCCTCGGCTGTCAAATGAATACTGTCGGCCTCCCCCGGCTCAGTAACTAAAGCCGCATCAAAAAATTCACAGCCAAACTGTTCGGCCACAAGCTTATACCAATAAGCCATCCGTTTTGAATTTTCCACGGCCGCCTTGCCCTCAAAAAACTCGGCAAAAGGTGACATTTCTATAGCTTCACCCACATGTACCGGCGAGACAATAAGAATTTTTGTATCCGGCTGATGACATTGATATTCCAGAAAACCTTTCAAAACCATCAGCATATTCTGAAGTCCCCCGGCGATATCTCCTGCCGGAAGATGAAATTTCTTCTTTAATTCATTGGACCCCAGCATGATAATGAGCAAATCAAAAGGTGTATGACTTTCCACCATAGGCAGAACATAATCCATTCCCTTTTTATTTCCCCATTCCCACGGGTCCTCGCAGGAAATGGTACGGCCATTCTGGCCTTCTTCGATAATCTGGTATTCGTCACCCAAAATCTGCTGCATCCGCATCGGCCAACGTGTATTTTCGTCATACCGCAGCCTTGTCACCGGATCGTATCCCCATGTATTTGAATCTCCAAAGCAGATAATTCGTTTTTTCTTCATCTCTTTTTTCACCTTTCTGTCTATTTTCGGTTATCGGCACTCCACATAGGTCAGTGGAAAAGATGCCCTCAGAGTTTTTTTACCGGTAATGTGCCATCCATTCCGCTCAAGAAACGCCGCATACTCGTCTTCTGTCCAGCCATGCTCTGTTTTAAATCCGACAATCCCCATAAGCTTTGACAGCATCTGTTTGGAAAATACCATTTTTCCATGGGTAAAGGTTGGTGCGACCAGCAGTCCTCCCGGCTTTAATACCCTCCGGATTTGTGCAAGAGCCTTCTCTGGTTCCGGCATAATATGCAGGGCATTGGAAATAATCACCACATCAAATGTATCCGCCGC
>CATYEA010000039.1 GCA_958405355.1 uncultured Lachnospiraceae bacterium | reverse complement strand
GTATACTAATATAGAAAGGAAGGTTCGGTTTTCCCGGATACCCCTCTTATGAATGCAGATACGATTTCTCAAATTTTAAAATTATCCATAGGTTCTCTCTCTGTAGAGAAAGTTTTTTACATCTTGCTCCTGACACTATTATGCTATATTGTGAGCAAAATCATTCTGAAGATTGTAAGAAAAATCATTCAGCGATTTTCTTTAGACCGGTCTATTCAGATATTTCTGATCAACGGTCTGAAAATCCTGCTTATCTTTATTTCCATTATTATAATTACGGAATATCTCGGTATACCGACCACTTCTCTCGTGGCATTGCTGAGTGTGGTCAGTCTGGCGATTTCTCTGTCCGTTCAGGGGCTTTTATCCAATGTGGCCGGCGGTCTGACAATTCTATTCACGCGGCCTTTCAGTATTGGTGATTATATCGAGCTGGACAGCCTGTCCGGCAAAGTCACACAGACCGGACTTATATACACCCAGCTCCTGACACCTGAAAACAAGACCGTTTTCCTGCCGAACAGTCAGGTTTCGGAAGGCCGGATCATTAATTATACATCCCAGACCCAGCGTCGGATTGAAATTTTTGTCGGTGCCTCATACAATGCTCCCGTGGAGGAAGTCAAAGAAGCTCTCCACGAAGCAATCCGCTCTTTCCCTGACTTAATTCAGGAGCCGCTGCCGACAGTCCATGTACGGGATTATCAGGATAGTTCCATTCAATATGTCATTCACGCCTGGGTGCCAACGGAATTATACTGGGATGCTTACTATACATTAATGGAAGAAATCAAAAAATCCTTTGACCGGCATCATATTGCCATGGATTACCCGCATATGAATATTCACATGATAGGAGACGAGAATAATGGATGAACCCCAAAAGCAGCCGAAGCGCAAAAAACGTTTCGAATCCAACAACACCTACTTTACCATCAGTATTTATGCCATTGCTACTTTTGCCATCTGCCTGTTAATTTATCGCTTTACAAACAACTGGCAGTCCACCAAAAGCCAGATCGGCAATATACTGTCCGTCTTTTCACCTTTTTTGATAGCCTTTTTAATTGCCTATTTTATTAACCCAATGGTGAAACATATCGATAATTTTCTTTTTCAGAAAACTCTGAAACATAAATTTGAACGGGGGCATCTGCTGCTTTCCATGATTTTGGCTTATGTCATTGCCATCGGTGCGATCATCCTTGTATTCATCTTTATTGTACCACAGATTATAAACAGCATAAGCCAGCTTGTACGGATTTCTCCGTCCCTTTATCAAAATGCACTGGATATGCTGTACTCCCTGGATGAACGCTTTCCGAACTTGGATCTGTCCTTTATTTATGAGGCCGCCGAAGATGTGATGCCGGATTTATTTAATTATTTCCGGACATTTATGTCGGATACAGTTCTTCCATTTTTATATAATGCCGGACTTTCGATCATCAGTTGGTTTATCAATATTATACTGGCCTTTGTCATTTCCTGCTATCTGTTATTCAGTAAACAGAAGCTGATTAAATCATTAAAACGGGTGGCCTATGCCATTTTCCCGGAAGATATCTGTCTCACCCTGTTTGACACTTTAAGAGACTGCAATCAGATTTTCAGCCAGTACATCATAGGAAAGACTTTGGATTCTACTATTATCGGCATCCTCTGTCTCGCTTGTATGACTTTTTTAAAGCTGCCCTATGCACTGATCATCAGTCTGATTGTCGGAATCACCAACATGATTCCTTATTTCGGACCATTCATCGGAGCCATCCCGGGTATCCTGATTTTATTAATTATCAGCCCGAAATCCTCTTTGATTTTCGCGGTTTTGATTCTGGCGATCCAGCAGTTGGACGGTTCTGTCATTGGACCAAAGATTCTTGGAAAATCTACCGGCCTTCAGCCGATTTCCATTATCTTTGCCATTACTGTCGGCGGTGCTCTGGCCGGCCCTCTCGGAATGTTTCTCGGCGTTCCGATCGTCGCAGTCCTTACCTTCCTGATCAACAAACTGCTGAATTATATTCTTAAAAAGAAACATATTGAACCGGATTTAAGCAATACCAAAGACTACCAGCCTTCTGTAATTCCGGTCGATGAAGCATTTAAAAAAGAATTTGAAGATATGAATCTTGAGGATGATGACCTTCCTCCAGAAATCTAGTTTTCCATGAAAAAAACCTTAAATTAAAAAATGGACACCTCGGAATGAAATTTCCAAAGTGTCCATTTTCTTATTTTTCAGATTTCTTCTGCTTTTCTTCCAGACGCTTTTTCCGAAGCCGTTCGTAATTTTTCCGCCTGCGTTTCCGCCGAAACATCTGCCACAGCAAACTCAGCAAGAACATGGCTATGATCACAGCCACAGCAATGGCCCCGAGCCACATCGGAGATATTTCTAATTGATTCAAACGCTCATACAGCATTCCTGCTGCCGAATCCACAGAATCCTTCGCCGTTACCGAAGTTTTATTTTTTTCTTCCAGCATCTCGATCAGGCGGGCATTCGACATTTTTGTTTTCATAGAAAGTGTACCATTGGATATCAATTTTGGTAAAACCATATACACCGGAACACTTCCCATATAACGGGTACCATCATAGTATTCCACCGAACCGCATTGTCCCGTATAAAAATCATAAGGTGCTATTCCAAGATCTACCGACTCGGCAGGAACAAATTTTTCTGTCCAGTCTGCCAGAGATCCACCAAGCTTTACATCAACCAATGCACCGGAGTTTAAAAAGAAATTCCATCCGCTCATCCGATGATTAAAATTCCATACATTTTCCAGCTCCTTATACTCCGCTTTCAGGCGCAGCGCCAAATCAGTCTGGTCTGTCACCGATGTTTTTGTATATGTATTAAAGCAATAATCCAGTGCCTGAATCGTATCCGTATAGTGATGCCAATTTTCCGCCTTCATCGTCACGCATACAAGCCGCAGACCATTTCTCTCAGCATAAGTTACCAGTGTACTTTGTGCTTCCGAGGTAAATCCGGTCTTGCCTCCCCGGCACCCTTCGTAGGTATAGTCCGACTCCATATACATCTTATGCTGCTGGATCAGCTCAATCGGTTCTTCTTTTTTATTCGTCTTTTCAATGACATATACCGGTTCCTGAATGAGAGACCGGAATTTTTCATTCGTATAGGCCAGACGGGCAATCCGTGCCATGTCATAAGCAGTCGTATAATGATTGTTATTATGAAGCCCATTCGGATTGGTAAAATGGGTATTTGTGCATCCAACCGATGCCGCTGTCTGATTCATCAAATCTGCAAAAGCTGATACCGAACCGGAAACGGCCTCAGCCAGCCCACAGGCCACCTCATTGGCCGAAACCATCATCAACGCATGCAGGGCCTGATCTACGGATAAAATCTCGCCCTCTTCCATTCCAATATTCATATCCATCCATATATCAATGCCGTCCAGAGCCTCTTTAGAAAAGGTAATCTCCCCGTTCAAATCCAGATGGGTACACGCTAAATAGGCCGTGAGAATTTTTGTGATACTGGCCGGATATAGTTTTCTGTCCTTATTTTTACTGTAGAGAACGGCGCCCGTATCCATATCCAGAACAACAACGCCTTCTGAATATAAAACAATATCTTCCGTTGAAACCTCATCGTCCGGCTTGATTTCCGGAGGCGCCTCCGTTTCTGTTTCAGATTCCGACTCTGCTGCCTCGCCATGCCCCTCTTCTTCTGAAATTCCTTCCCCTTCATAAACAGGAATATCCTCTTCCGCATAAACCGAAAGGACTGAACCCAGGCACAAAATACAAATCATAATCAGGGTTAATAATCGTTTCATCAAACTCTCCTTTACCTGAATATTTACTAATATATCTATGATAGTAAACGAAAGTAGAAAAAAAGTCAATTTTATGATATATTCTTACGAAGAAGGAGTTGATTCATACATGCGTTTAAGAAACGTTAAAGGTTCACGGGAAACCATCGCAGCCAATCCCCTGGTTATCCAGGAAATCACTGAAAAAAAGGGACAGTGGAATGAGGTTTTTGGAAACAGCAAACCTCTTTATATAGAAATCGGTATGGGAAAAGGACAGTTTATCCTTGAAATGGCCCGGAGAAATCCGGATAAAAACTTTATCGGAATTGAAAAATACTCCAGCGTCCTTGTCCGGGCTCTGGAAAAATGCGAAACTTTCGAGGGCGATAATCTCCGTTTTATCCGTATGGATGCGGAAGAAATCACCGATGTCTTTGCCGAACATGAAGTTGAAGGCATCTATCTGAACTTTTCTGACCCATGGCCGAAGGACCGCCATGCCAAACGACGTCTGACTTACCGGGATTTTTGGAACCGTTATCATCAGATTTTAGCCCCGGAAGGTAAAGTCATCTTTAAAACAGACAATCGGCCCCTCTTTGATTTTTCTCTTGAAGAAGTGGCCGCGGCCGGCTGGACACTTGACAACGTGACCTATGACCTGCACCACAGTCCTTATGTGGAAGGCAATGTTATGACCGAGTACGAAGCTAAATTTTCCGCCCTCGGAAATCCAATCCACCGCTTGGTAGCACATTGGTAAACCCACCGGCACACAGCTCTGACCCCGCCGTCCGCACCATCACAGTCTCCGGCGCATATATTGATTAATAATTCCCTTAAGGCAGGATTATTATGAAAAATCAAAAAAATCTAAACAAAAAATTTTCTGTTCTTTGTTATGACCATAAAGGGTTGGACCGTTGCTGCATCCAATGCCAAAAATCATGGAAAGAGGTTTGCCAGTTTATTTTAAATCTCGGTAAAAAGAAAGACTGCTGATCATCAAATATTACACTAAAAGTGCCGCAATCCGCGGCACTTTTTAAGGTATAATCAACTTTATAGCTTTTGGGATAACTGAAAGCTCCACCGGAAGCTTTCCGAAAACCTGACCATCATAATCAACAACTATATCGGTATCATCAGCCGATTCAATCCGAATCCGCTCGGTTCTGAAATGACGCACTTTCGGGTGCTTTACCATCTTTTTTGTCAGTGCCTGTATTCCCAGTCCCGGCATCTGACCCAGATCCATTTTTTTCACGATCATAACATCCAGTGTCCCATCATCCGGGTCTTTTTCCGGAAGCCCCCGGTACATACCAAAACCGGCACAGGTATTTAACACCATAAAACTGATGACTTCCCTCTCTCCCCGAAACTGCATCGAATCAAACCGCACCTTCAAGGTTTCCACGCCCTTCTTCGAAAAGTCCAGAGCGCCTTCCATATAATAAGCCAGCTTTCCAAGCACAGCCTTTGATTCCTGAGAAACCTTATCCCCCACATTGGAACCAAATCCGCCGCTGACCCGGTTAATAAAATAGCGGTCATTAATCTTTCCCACATCAATGCACCGGATTTTAAATTCCATAATCATCTTACAGAAAGCTTCCGGTGTTTGAGGCGGTTTGGCATACTGGGCAAAATCATTGGCCGTTCCCACAGAGATCACCGCCAAGGGAGTCTCGCTGCCGCCTTCCATCAAACCATTGACCACATCATTTAATGTCCCATCACCGCCAACGGATACAACAAAATCATACTCACCTTTTTTTATCTCCCGTGCTTCTGAAAGAGCATCTCCTTCCTGCTTTGTATAAACCACATCTAACTGGTTAACTACCTGGTTTAATACAAGACAGCCGACGACGCTTTCAATACTTTTTAAAAAATTTTGTTTTCCGGATGAAGGATTAATAATAAATTTAGCCTTCATGCATTCCCTCCCTGTGCCGTTTTTCCTGACGCTTCTGACGGACTTCTTCTTTCATGGCTCCAATCTGTTTTGCGCCATCTTCATCAATTTGACGCAATGTTTTTACCACATACACTTTGTCCTCATCCGTCTTCTTCAAGCGGATTTTTCCCCGTATATAACCGTGTTCCGCACATTCCGCCAGGCAATAATAGCACCGGCTCTTCCCTGAAAACCAGCGAATCCGCTTTAGGGCCGGCCGGCCACACTTATAACACCGGGTCGTACGCACTTCCCGGTCCGCCATGGCTGCTTCTTTGCTGGCAAATTCCTTCGATATATATTTAAAATAAGTATCATAAACGAGTTTAATTTCTTCTTTACGTGTTTTTGGATTTTTATAGTAATCCACCGTATACCATTTTTCTGCCTTTTGCTTATCCATCAAGGCAAAGATTTCTGCCGTATATTCCGCGTCATTGATTGCCCGATGAAAGCATCCTCTTCGACGGATATTTAAGAAATCCACAGCATATTCCAAGGATGCCGCACTATTCTCATCATCATAAAGTATACGAAACAGCTTTTGTACATTATAATATTTAATCGGTCCAACCAGTAAATCTTCCAAATGATAAAATTTCATATTTCTCTGAAGTTCAAGTAAATCCAGATTTCCCCAGGTACAAAACGTGAAATCATCACCGCACCAGCACATAAAATCCACCAGCGCCTTCGGAAAAGCCCTGCCCTGATTCAAATCCTTTTCAGTTATCCCTGTCAGATTCTTCGTCACATGATGCATCTTTTTATAAACCTTCGGTTTGATAACCTCGTCGAATCGGTCGATCTCCTGTCCGTTTTCGTCCAGCTTTACCGCACCGATTTCAATAATCTCAAAAGGAAGATGTTTATTTGAAGCATTTTTACCATATGGAGATTGATTCCATTCAAAATCCACGACAACATATTCCATAACTCACTGTCTCACTCTCTACGATACATTCTTTCTTATTATATCATATGTCTTTTATATCTGCGAGGATTTCTTTAAAGACGAAAAAAACCGGGTATCCTATACAGGATACCCGGAGAATCAGGTGGGGAGGTATATCCATTAACCTTCAATGGATATATATTTCTGTTCTTCAATTTTTGCCGGCTCAGTCTTCGGCACAGTTAATTTCAAAATACCATCTTCAAATTTCGCATGAATGTCTTCCTGACGGACATTTTCACCAACATAAAAGGTTCTGGAACACTGACCGGAATAACGTTCCCGGCGAATATACTTGCCATCGTCATCCTTTGTGTCATTCTCCGCATTCTTCGAAGCTGTAATCGTAAGATAACCTTTTTCAAGTTTTGCTGAAACATCTTCCTTCTTATATCCCGGAAGCTCCATATCGACTTCATAAACACCATCGGCTTCTTTTACATCTGTTTTCATAACCCCGGTTCTATATTCATTCAACATATGTCCGGAATTACTAAAGAAATCTCTTCCGAATGGGAAATCCAACATCTCATCAAATAAACTATTATTAAAAATACTAGGCATTAACATAAACCATTCCTCCATTCGATTGTTTTATATGTTTTATTTGTTCTATTTGTAATATAACAAATATTGGTTCTGTTGTCAACACCTTTTTTTAATTTAATTCATTATTGGCCTTTAATCTGATTTGCCGTGACGGCCACCGAATGCGGAATCGGTTTCCAGTGGATCTTTGCAAATACGGCCACGATCGATATCGGCAGATAAGTAAACATAAAAATTGGAAATGTAAATAAATATAAGATTTTCTTCTCCGAACTGCAATAGATTTTCCTCCATTCGGTTATCGTCGTGATCAGCCCCATGGCAAAAAATGAAATATAGGACGCGATCACAGAATAAAGAGCCAGCGAAGTCAGCGAATCCATCAGGATCTTTGAACTTGTATCCTCCGCGACCACAACGCCTAAACAGGCTAAAATAATCATTACAGTTACCAAAAGTCCAGGAAGCAATGTCATAAACATGTCGTAACATGAAAACTTAAATTCCACAAATATCTTTTTCGCCAAATCCTTCCAATAACGGAAGAATACCTGATAAAATCCCTTCGACCAACGAAGTCTCTGATTCCATGAATCAACAAAATGCACCGGCTGTTCATCATAAAACATAGCATCGGCACAGTATCCGATCCTGTCTCCCCGGATAATGTTTTCCGTAGAAAACTGAATATCTTCCGTCAACAGGAAACAATTCCAACCACCGTTCCGTTTGACAATATCCTTATGGACAAGAAATCCTGTACCGGATACAACACAGCTTGCCCCAAGAATCATCCGGGCATTATTCAAATATCTGGCCTCTCTCAGAAACCATAAACCGTAACCGGAAGTAATCCAGTTATCACTGTAATTTTTTGAATTCCGGTAACTGGTAACCAACGAATATCCATTATCAAATACGGTGTTCATCTGGGCAATATAATCTTTTTCCAATATATTATCAGCATCAAATACAAAATATCCTTCGTAATAATCCGGTCCATACTGCTGTTTGATCATCCCCAACAGATAATTCAGGGCATAACCTTTCCCCAACTGCTGCTGATTAAACCTCTCAAAAACAATGGCACCCGCTTTCTTTGCAACAGCCGCCGTATCATCCGTGCAGTTATCCGCCACAACAAATACATCTACCAGCTCCGACGGATAATCCTGATTCTTTATACTTTCAATTAAGTTTGCAATAACAGCGCTCTCATTTCGTGCTGATATCAATACGGCATATCGATGAAATGCTTTACTAACGAACCGTTTCGGCTTGCAAAAAAGACCAACCAGTAAATATACTGTCTGATACAAATATAAAAGAACAAATATCCGAAGTATACATACAATAATCATATCCAACGTATTTCCCATATACATCACCTTTCCGTTTCGATGCCCATATATTATCGTAGTATAGCATCTTATATACTTTTGTCTATGTCATAAAGACTGAATAATTCTTACATTTTTCCTACAAATTCCGTCAACTTTTGAAATTTTAATACATTTTCTTTAACAAACTATCATGATAATACTTGAAGTTTTGTAACTATTTGTGCTAATATAGAAGTTACCTTTACACATAAGACTACACGTATAAGGAGGATATCATGGCCGTTTTAAAACCCTTTGCTGCAATCCGTCCTGTACCGTCTCTGGCCGGCCAGGTTGCTGCATTACCCTATGATGTAATGAATACAGAAGAAGCCCGGAGGCTTGTCCGAAATAACCCTTATTCTTTTCTGCATGTGGACAAAGCAGAAATTAATTTTGATACCTCCGTCAATCCCTATGATGATCAGGTATATCAAAAAGCCGCTGACACCCTGAGACAGATGCGCTCCAACGGCATTTACATTCAGGATTCAAAACCTTGTCTTTATATTTATCGTGAAATTATGTACGGACGTGTACAGACCGGAATTGTCGGCTGTGTATCGATTGACGACTATGCCGACGGAACAATAAAAAAACATGAGATGACCCGGGCCGACAAAGAAGCCGACAGAATCCGCCATGTGGATATCTGTGATGCCAATACCGGACCGATTTTTTTGACCTACCGTGCACGGGAAAACGTCACACGAGCGATGAAATACTGGATGGACAGCTACAAACCAGTTTATGACTTCACAGCAGAAGACAGCGTCCGCCACACCGTATGGGTCGTAGATGATGAGAAAACGATTCTTAGATTTCAGAAAGAATTTAACAATATTCCTTATTTGTACATTGCTGATGGCCATCACCGGGCAGCTTCTGCCTTTCATGTGGGCATGAAGCGGAGAGAAGAACATCCGGATTACACCGGCAGCGAAGAATTCAATTATTTTCTGGCTGTCCTTTTCCCGGATGAACAGCTTCATATATGGCCATATAATCGGTATGTCCACGATTTAAACGGTATGACAAATGCTCAATTCCTTGAAAAACTGGAAGAGGATTTTAAGATAGCTCCGGTAAATGGACGCTATGAACCGACGAAAAAACATCAGGCCGGTATGTATCTGGACGGCAGATGGTACAGTCTGACTTTCAAAGAGGGCACTTTTAATGAAGAAAATCCGGTTGAACAACTGGATGTATCCATTCTCCAGAATAATCTTCTGGGACCGATTTTAAACATCGATGATCCGCGCACAAGCACTCGTATTGATTTTGTGGGAGGCATCCGCGGCCTGACCGAATTGGAACGGCTTGTCAATGAAGGTCATGGCGTTGCTTTTGCCCTCTATCCAACCACTCTGGATGATTTAATGGATATTGCTGATTCTGGATGTATTATGCCGCCGAAATCCACCTGGTTTGAACCAAAACTCCGAAGCGGCATTTTCATCCATGAATTAACATAAAAAATAAGGGGTATCTTTTCAGATATCCCTTACTTTTTGTCTGCTGCCCGCAGCTTATAATACACATTTTATCAAATCGGACACAAAACTGTCGGCCGGAACCTGACATATATTTTCCGGCGTGTCGAGCTGAACTGCCTTTCCGCCCTCCATGACCATGACCCGGTCGCCTAATTTCATTGCTTCCCGAATATCATGGGTGATAAATATAATCGTCAATTTCAGTTCCCTTTGAAGTCTTAAAATCTCATCCTGCATGGTTTGCCGGGTAATCTCATCCAATGCTCCAAAAGGTTCATCCATGAGGAGAATCTTCGGTTCAGCCGCCAGGGCCCGGGCAATTCCTACCCGCTGCTGCTGGCCGCCGGACAGTTCCGACGGATAACGCCTCAGCTTATCTTCTTCCAATCCGACCAGCTTCAAAAGCTTCAAAGCCAGCTCATGATTCTCTTTTTTATTCTTCTTTCCACTGATCACAGGAACATAAGTAATATTTTTTTCCACCGTCATATGAGGAAATAACCCTCTGTTTTGAATAACATAACCAATCCGGCGTCTAAGGGCAATAATGTCTGTTTCGGCAATACTATTTCCTTCGACACATATCTTTCCCTCATCCGGTGTCAAAAGCCCGTTGATCAGCTTTAGCATCGTCGTCTTGCCGCAGCCGGACCGGCCGATCACGGTGAGGAATTCCCCTTCCCGTATGGAAAGATTAAAATCCTCCAGCACTTTTTGACCATCAAAACTTTTTGTCACATGTTCCAGTGTAATAATATCCATCGAATTTCTCCCCAATTATTCTGCAATAATTCCCTTTGAAATCAAAAATTCTTTTGCAACATCGGCTTCATCTCTTCCTTCAACTTCCACCTGATAGTTGAGTCCGGCCATCTCTTTATCTGTCAGAATGCCGTCCATTTTCATAAGCGCATCTTCCAGACCCGGATACTTTTCCAGAGCATCTTTTCTTACAACTGTTGAACAGAAATAATTCACCTGTAAATTTTTATCATCTTCCAGTACGACCACATCATCCCGGCCAAGCTGTGCATCTGTGGTAAAGCCATTCGTTACATCAATCTCGCCCTTTTCCATAGCTCCATACTTTAAGCCGATATCGATATCCTTAACGTCCTTAAATTCCAAACCATAGGTTTCACATACCAGTTTAAATCCATCTTCCCGCTCAATATAATCCGGATTTCCTCCGAATACGAGCTGGTCAGCAACAGCCGCCAGATCCGATGTAGTCTTTAACTGATATTCATCCGCTGCCTCTTTACGGACAGCAATGGCATAGGTATTATTAAATCCATATAGACCAACCCATGTCATATCAAAATTTTCTTCATACTCCTCTTTCAGTTTTTCAAACATTTCCTCATCGCTGATATCTGATGCTTCATGCTTCAGAACCATGACCCAGCCGCTGGATGTATACTCCGGATAGAGGTCAAATTCACCCTTCTCCATCGCCGGATGTATATTACTTGTACCGCCGCCGATACCTTTTGTAATTTCCACACTGTAATCTGTGCTGTCTTCAATGACAAGCTTTAACATTTCTCCCAGAATATACTGTTCTGTCATCGGTTTGGTGGCAATCTTTATGGCTTCTCCCGATGCCGCCGTATTCTCCTGAACCGCTTCGCTTTCT
>CATYEA010000038.1 GCA_958405355.1 uncultured Lachnospiraceae bacterium | reverse complement strand
GAAAATTGTTCAGCCAATCAACGCACAGAAAGGTGATGACCTTCCAGTTAGTGCATTTGTTGGTATGGAAAATGGTGAATTCCCTCTGGGAACAGCTGCATACGAAAAACGTGGTGTTGCAACTATGGTTCCAGCATGGGATGCTTCCAAATGTATTCAGTGTAACCAGTGTTCTTATGTATGTCCACATGCAACAATCCGTCCAATTCTGTTAACAGCTGAAGAAAATGCAGCAGCTCCTGCTGGATTCGGTGCTGTAGCAGGTAAAGGCAAAGGCATTGATCAGTACATGTTCAAGATGCAGGTATCTCCACTTGACTGTCTTGGATGCGGAAGCTGTGCTAATGTCTGCCCAGCTAAGGAAAAAGCTTTAACTATGGTTCCTGCTCATACTCAGGAAGCAGAAGCAGAAAATTGGGAATATGCAATGAGCGTTTCCAAGAAAGCTAATCCAATGGATAAATTTACTGTTAAAGGTAGCCAGTTCGAACAGCCATTATTCGAGTTCTCCGGAGCTTGTGCAGGTTGTGGTGAAACACCTTACGCTAAATTAATGACACAGTTATTTGGTGATCGTATGCAGATTGCAAACGCTACAGGATGCTCCTCTATCTGGGGTGCTTCTACACCATCTATGCCATATACAACAAATGAAAAAGGACAGGGTCCTGCTTGGTGTAACTCCCTGTTCGAAGATAACGCAGAATTTGGTTTAGGTATGTACTTAGGCCAGAAACAGCGTAGACTTGGTCTTCGTGATACAGTTAAAGCTGCAGCTGAAAAAGCTACAGGTGCTGTAAAAGAAGCTATGGAAAACTGGATCGCAACTATGGATTTAGGTGAAGAATCCAAGGTTTCCGCAGCAGCATTGTTAGAAGCTGTTAAAGATTGCCAGTGCGATGGCGAAGTTAAAGCAGCTTGTGAAGCTATCGAAAAGTACGATGACTTACTCGTTAAGAAATCTCAGTGGATCTTCGGTGGTGACGGATGGGCATACGATATCGGATACGGCGGCTTAGACCATGTATTAGCTTCCGGTGAAGATATCAACGTATTCGTATATGATACAGAAGTTTACTCCAACACAGGTGGACAGGCTTCCAAATCTACACCAACAGGTGCAGTTGCTAAATTCGCTGCTTCTGGTAAGAAACAGAAGAAGAAAGACCTTGGTATGATGGCTGTTTCCTATGGTTATGTATACGTAGCAGAAGTTGCTATGGGTGCAAATCAGGGTCAGTTAGTTAAAGCTCTGAAAGAAGCTGAAAGCTATCCAGGTCCATCCCTGATCATCGGTTATGCTCCATGTATCAACCATGGTATTAAGGGTGGTATGAGCGGTGCTCAGACAAGAATTAAAGAAGCTGTTGCTTGCGGATACTGGCATATGTGGAGATACAATCCACTGTTGAAAGCAGAAGGAAAGAATCCATTTATCCTTGATTCCACAAAAGAACCTACAGGAAACTTCAGAGAATTCATCATGAATGAAGTACGTTATTCTTCCTTACAGAGAACATTCCCAGAAATTGCTGAAGAAATGTTCGTTAAGAATGAAGAAGACGCTAAAGAAAGACTTGCTGGCTACATCAAAATGGCAGCAGAATAATCTGAAGAGTCATACCGTATGTAACGGATAAATAAAGAAACGCCGTCTGGTTTTCCAGGCGGCGTTTTTGCTGTTGCGGATTCGAGGAAAAGTTGTTTATCGGGCAGCCGTCTCACTTTCGGCTTCTGTGGCAGCATCAGCGGCATTATTTAAATCAGAATTTTCCAGACCCATGTTTCCGTCAGCCCCATTATTCGCATTACCCTCGTTCATAGCTCCGTTATCTGCGTTATTATCGTTTGAAGAGTCCTTATCCAGTGAACTGCCGGTATCAGTCACACCGTTAACACCGCTCATATTTGTAGTATCCTGGCCAAAGATGGATGTTTCAATATTATCTTTATCGCGAAGATAGGCACCTAATAATGTATCATCACGATAACGGAGAACTGCGGTCGTACCATCAGAAAGACTGTAAACATCGATTTTTTCATGGTCAGCCAGACTCTTATCTCCGGTACCGAGCAGGTCTTCTACGTCCGTTCGGGCCATACCGGAATATAATCCCCGGACATGATCGGCAGTTAAATCCGTTCGGGCCTGAGTTCCGGCTTTATCGCCACTGGAACAACCTGTAATGAGAAGGGCTGTAAAGATGGAAAGAATCCATAATAAATATGTCCGACGTGTTTTCATAGTGATTACCTCCTGAATAATTAAAAGATAATTCTAGTATGAACTTTTGGACAAAAAATATGAGTACCAATTTCCTTTGAATGAAAATTGATACTCATTTTTAGCATTTAATTATAAGATAAGCTGTCCGATGGATAGAATGGATCACTTGTCACATCAATGCCCAGCTTACGAAGGGTCTGCTCGTCGTTTCTGGTCAGCATGATCGTTGAATGGGCCTGTAATCCACGAAGTTTACTTAAGTTATCCATGGCAACCTGAGCCACAGGATTTGTTACAGCGCTGATACTTAAAGCGATTAAGATTTCTTCGCTGTTAAGGGCTGTGTATTTGTTGTGGAGATGATTTTTCTTTAAATGAATCATTGGCTCCAGAATGTTGTGAGAGATGAGTGGAATCTCATCAGAAATACCAGCCAGATATTTGATGGCATTTAAGATCATGGCACCGCAGGCACTCATCAGTTCAGATTTTTTACCGGTAATGATCTGGCCGTCTTCCATCTGAATTGCGGTGACGGAACAAATATCATTATTGATCAAAATTCCTTTATATTTTTCAGCCAATTCACGGGCAGGAAGTACAACGCTCCGTTCTTCCGGTTTCAATCCCATGTTTTCCATAATGAGATACATGCGTTGCATGGCATCTTCGTTGATGAGTCCTTTTTTGTATTCGCAGCTTGTTTTAAAATAGCGTCGAATAATTTCCTGGCGGGAAGCTTCCTGGACAACTTCATCATCGATAATGCCAAAGCCAATCCGGTTGACACCCATGTCTGTCGGAGATTTATAAACGGAAGTTTCGTTTGTTATACGCTCGATGATCCGGCGGATAACAGGGAACATTTCCAAATCCCGGTTATAATTGACAGCCATCTTGCCATAGGCATCCAGGTGGAAGGAGTCGATCATGTTGACATCCTTTAAATCAACGGTGGCGGCCTCGTAAGCCACATTCAGAGGATGTTTCAACGGAATATTCCAGACTGGGAAGGTTTCAAACTTGGAATATCCGGCAGATTTTCCAAGGCGGTGTTCATGATAAAGCTGATTCAGGCAAGTGGCCAATTTGCCGCTGCCAGGACCTGGTGCTGTTACGACTACAATCGGCTTTGTCGTTGTAATATAAGGATTTCGTCCATAACCTTCACTGCTGACGATGGTATCCACATCTGTTGGATAACCAAGGATAGCTTCATGGGTATAGACTTTGATATTCCGGCGTTCCAGTTTGTTGATAAATACGGTAGTGGCCGGCTGGCCGCTGTAGCGGGTGATGACTACACTATTGACTTCAAGGCCATATTCTCTCAGGTCATCAATCAGACGGAGTACATCCATATCATAAGTGATACCGAAATCACCGCGGATTTTATTTCGCTCGATATCTCCGGCATAAACACAGATGATAATTTCTGATTTGTCTTTTAACTGCTGGAGCAATTTGATTTTGGCATTTTCATCAAAACCGGGAAGAACACGTTTTGCGTGTAAATCTGAGATTAATTTCCCGCCGAATTCCAGATAAAGTTTATCGTAATTATTGACACGTTCCAAAATATATTTTGACTGTTCGAGAATATATTTATCCGGGTCAAATCCGATTTTCATAACATTTCCCCCTTGTATAAGTGACTTAAAAAACATCTGAAAACAGTATAACACAATTTGCGACAAGGTTACAATTCTGAGTTACGAAAATTATGCTGTTATTTTAACAAAAACTATAGTATACTCATTATTATTAGATTTTATGTGTAAGAGGGATTGGAATGACGCAGGAGCGGAAATTGAATAACGGTATTCGTATCGTAATGGAAGAAATGCCGACCTATCGTTCTGTGTCGATCGGCGTATGGGTGCGAGCAGGTTCAATGTATGAGAACCAGGCAAATAATGGAATGGCCCATGTGATCGAACATATGATGTTTAAAGGGACATCACGGAGAACGGCGGCAGATATTGCCAATGAAATGACAGCCATTGGCGGAAATATGGATGCTTTTACCTGTAAGGATTGTACCTGTTATTACGCAAAAACTTTAGATATCTATGCGGAACAGGCTTTGGATATACTTGGGGATATGCTTTGCAATTCCCTGTTTGATGAAAAGGAATTAAAAAAAGAACTCGGCGTGATTCTGGAAGAAATTGATATGTATGAGGATTCCCCGGAGGATTTGGTGCATGAGCATCTTCAGATGGCCGTGTGGGATAAGCATCCCCTTGGTTACCTTATATCCGGAGAGAAGGACGTTGTATCCGGTTTTACCCGGGAAAAACTTCTTCGATTTTTTAAACAGTTTTATGTGGGAGAGAATATTGTCATATCCGTTGCCGGACATTTTAATGAAGAAGCCCTGATGACATGGATCAGTCGTTATTTTGGAGAAATACCGAAGGGTAAACGATCTGATTCGGGCCGTTCACCGGAGTTTAAAAAAGTTATGTGGACAAGGGATAAGGATATCGAGCAGAATCATATCTGTCTTGCGTTTGACTGCTGTACGGTGTTAAGTGAAGAACGTTATGTGATGACGGTTGCCAATAATTTACTTGGCGGAAATATGAATTCACGGCTTTTCATGAAAATCCGTGATGAACTTGGATTGACCTATGCGATTTATTCCTATGGAAGTTCTTATGAGCAGGCTGGATTGTTTCAAATATATGCGGCCATGCAGCCATCCCAGACGAGGCAGGTTATGGATGCGGTTTTTGAAGAAATAACCCGTGTGATTCGTGACGGCATTTCAGAAAATGAGCTGAATATTGCGATTCAGCAGATTCAGGCCGAGTTGATCCTTGGCTATGAAAGTAGCTATAATCGGATGAGCGGACTGGGTAAATCCCTTTTGATTCGGGATAGGGCTGTTCCTTTAGAAGAAGATTTACAGCGGATTCGTCAGGTGACCAGAGAAGATGTCCGTCAATTTTTTGAGAAATATTTACAGAAGGATCGATGCGGTATTGCGGTTGTAGGCAATACACATTTTAATTGAGGAGGTACTATGACAAAACAGGATTTTTTGGCTGTATTGCAGGAGGCTCTTTCCGAGGAGTTAAATGGAGCGCAGGTCAATGAACAGATCAGTTATTATAGAAGGTATATTGATGAACAGGTGGCCGCCGGCCGTTCGGAATCAGAAGTTTTGGAAGAACTTGGAGATGCCCGGATCATCGCCCATAATATTATTGATGGCGTTGAAGAAGAAGGAAATACTTATTATCGGAGTACTGTGACTTATACCAGCGATGACGAGGGTGAGGGTGTCGAACCGACATGGAAAACAAAGATGAAGGTTTACGGTACTATTGGCCTGATTCTTGTTATCTTGTTTATTATTCTTGCCTTAGTTACAAAATTAATTATATGGCTGCTGCCGTCAATCATTGTGGTGGCTGTTGTTGTATGGATTTTGAGAAAACTGAATGGACAGTAGGATGGTCGGAATATGAAGATTACCATTATATGCGTTGGTAAGGTGAAAGAAAAATTTTATCGGCTGGCCATTGACGAATATATGAAACGATTAGGCAGATACTGTAAACCAGAGATTATTGAAGTGGCAGATGAAAAGACGCCGGATAATGCCAGTGACCATGAAATCGTTTTGATTAAAGATAAAGAGGGAGAGCGTATCCTTAAAAATATCCGCAAGGACGGAACGGTTATCGCTCTGGCTATTGAAGGGAAAATGTTTTCCTCCGAACAATTGGCGGACAGGATCAGTCAGTTGGGAATTCAGGGAGAGAGTCATATCCAGTTTATCATCGGCGGTTCTCTCGGACTTTCAGATAAAGTCTTAAAAGAAGCAGATTTGCTTCTGAGCTTTTCTAAAATGACCTTTCCGCATCAATTGATGCGGGTCATTCTTTTGGAACAGGTTTACCGTAGTTATCGGATCATACAGGGTGAGCCATATCATAAATAAAATATTTTGAATGGAAAGATGAACCATGGAAATAAGACAAGGAACAATAGATGATTTAAAGGCTGTGGCCGCTGTGGAAGCGGAATGTTTTCCTGAAGCGGAAGCAGCTACAGAAAAGGATTTTGCGTCCAGGCTGGCAGTTTATCCGAATCATTTCTGGCTTTTATATGATAATGAGAAATTGGTTGGCTTTGTTAATGGACTGGTCACTGATAAGCCGGATTTAAGCGATGAAATGTATGAGAATGCGGGCATGCACGATGAGAACGGCAGATGGCAGATGATTTTTGGTGTCAATACACGGCCGGAATATCGCAGGCGGGGATATGCAGGAAAATTGATTAAACAGGCGATTGTGGATTCAAAAGCCCAGGGAAGGGCAGGTATTGTGCTGACATGTAAAGATAAGCTGATTCATTATTATGAAAAATTTGGTTTTGTGAGTGAAGGCGTATCAAAGTCTGTTCATGGAAATGTGGTCTGGTATCAGATGCGGTTGAAATTCAAAAAGGGGTGAGTTAAGTTATGATGTATCCATATATGACTTTAGCAGACGAAACGGAAATTGTTCATTCTCAAATTATAGAAGAAGATGGTAAACAGAAAGTTATTGTACACTTTGAACGTCCAACAGAAGATGGCTTTGACTCAGCCAGATGTGTGTTGCCGGAATATAAGTGGATATTAAAGCAAGGATATTCAGATGAGGAGATTGCTGTTTTCGAACAGCTTTTGCACAGCAATGCTCATTTGCTGTATAGATATGCTGAGAATGGAGGAATTCGCATTGCCTAGTTTATTTACAGTTAGTGGATATAAAGTGTACTTTTGGGCAAATGAAAATGGAGAACCCATTCATGTTCATATATCAAAGGGGAAACCAGTTCAAAATGGTACGAAAATATGGCTGACGAGAGCAGGGGGATGTATTTTGGCAAGTAATGGAAGCAGTATTTCAAAACGGGAGTTAAATGAATTGATGGAGTTTATTTCTGCACAGTTTTTTCTTATTTGTGCGGAATGGAAGAAGTTTTTTTGTGTAGATGATATAAAATTTTATTGCTAAAAAATTTAGCTCCGTAAAATGCAAAAGAAAAATGAAATTAATAATAGTTTTAATAATTGTATATGTAATTCTTTTCATGCTTATCAATTTTACAAATCTTAAAATTGTGTTAAGGATAAAGGAAAAAATAAATGAAAATATAGGTATAAATAGTTGGCTCACAACATTATTTATTGTTGGTTTTGTAGGGGCAGTTTTTACCTATCAAAACAATCAGAATAATCAAAAACAGGTAGAAATTGCAAATAGGGAAACAGCCCCTCTGTTTTATATCGAAAAAAGGAAAAGCAATGATGGAATTGGTTGGGAATATTATATAAGTAATGATAAAGGGATTGCTTCCTATGTGACATTTTCTAAATATGCAAATTTTAGTTTTCGATATAAAGATGAACCTTATAGAATCAGTTTATATTTTTTTAATGATGATATCGAAAACGATGAGTCCAAACAAAGATGGGTTTTTAGTCCAGTGGTCCAGGAGTATGATAAAGAATATGCTTTAGAAATAGTTAAATCATATTTGCTTGAAAAAACCGGGGAAGAGTTAATTGTTAATGGAGAAATTATTTTGGAGTTGGGATTCATCGATTATAAAAATGATAAATTTAATTTTTCATTTAATGAATATGAGGATAGGATAAGACTTACTGCAACTGAAGCAAACAGGTACTATAGTGAGTATCCACATAATCGTACTATTGTGCTATATTCTGAGGAAGAGTTAGAGAGTACAATTAAATCTTTAATAGAAGGTGTATTACAGTGACGACTTGTGCGTTGGAAAATTTTGTCTATTTTTTTTGAAGAAAGATGAATTACGGCATTGATACTCAAAAGTTTTTCATGTATAATATTTGTTGAAAAAATTTAGAAGACTAAACAAACGGGAGGAATAACGATGTCTCAGAGAAAAGATATCCATAAAGTGCTGATTATCGGTTCTGGTCCTATTATTATCGGACAGGCATGTGAATTTGACTATTCAGGAACACAGGCGTGTAAAGCTCTTAAAAACCTGGGTTATGAAATCGTATTAGTAAACTCCAATCCGGCGACAATTATGACGGACCCGGAAATTGCTGACGTTACCTATATTGAACCATTAAATGTTGAAAGAATTAAGCAGATTATTGCAAAAGAAAGACCGGATGCTTTATTACCAAATCTTGGTGGACAATCAGGTCTTAATTTATGTTCAGAACTGGCCAAAGCAGGCATCCTTGATAAATATAATGTGGAAGTTATCGGTGTTCAGGTAGATGCAATCGAGCGTGGTGAGGACCGTATCGAATTTAAAAAGACGATGGAAAGTCTTGGAATTGAGATGGCGCGGAGTGAGGTTGCCTATTCTGTTGAAGAAGCTTTGGCAATTGCGGATAAACTGGGATATCCGGTGGTTCTGCGTCCGGCTTATACGATGGGCGGTGCCGGCGGCGGTCTTGTCTACAATGTAGATGAATTGAAAACTGTCTGTGCCCGCGGACTCCAGGCCAGCCTGGTCGGCGAGGTTCTCGTTGAGGAATCTATTCTTGGATGGGAAGAATTGGAACTGGAAGTTGTGCGTGATGCTAAAAACAATATGATCACCGTTTGTTTTATTGAAAATATTGATCCTCTGGGTGTGCATACGGGAGACTCCTTCTGTTCCGCACCGATGCTGACGATTTCCGAAGAAGTGCAGCAGCGTCTTCAGGAAAAATCTTACAAGATCGTCGAAGCCATTCAGGTCATTGGCGGAACAAATGTTCAGTGGGCCCATGATCCGGTTACAGACAGAGATATTATTATTGAGATCAATCCGAGAACATCGCGTTCTTCCGCTTTGGCTTCCAAGGCGACTGGTTTCCCGATTGCTCTTGTGTCTGCAAAACTGGCATCGGGATTGACATTGGAAGATATTCCATGCGGTAAATATGGTACGTTAGATAAATACAAACCGGATGGTGACTATGTCGTTATCAAATTTGCACGTTGGGCCTTTGAAAAATTCAAAGGTGTGGAAGATAAGCTTGGTACCCAGATGCGTGCTGTCGGCGAAGTTATGAGTATTGGTAAAACTTATAAAGAAGCATTCCAGAAAGCCATCCGAAGCCTTGAGACCGGCCGTTATGGTCTTGGTCACGCGAAGGATTTTGATACAAAATCAAAAGAAGAACTTTTGAAGATGCTGATTACACCATCCAGTGAGCGTCATTTCATTATGTATGAAGCTCTCAGAAAAGGTGCTACTGTTGATGAGATTTTTGAAATCACCAAAGTAAAACATTATTTTATCGAACAGATGAAGGAATTGGTAGAAGAGGAAGAGGCATTGGCTGCATGCAAGGGTCATTTACCATCCGATGAAGCGCTTATTGCAGCGAAGAAAGATGGTTTCTCTGATAAGTATCTGAGCCAGATTCTTGAAATTTCTGAAGATGAAGTACGTGAACGCCGCATTGCCCTCGGTGTTGAGGAAGCATGGGAAGGTGTACATGTCAGCGGAACACCGGACAGCGCTTACTATTATTCCACATATAATGCAGAGGATAAGAATCCGGTCAATAGTGATAAACCGAAGATCATGATTCTTGGAGGAGGACCGAACCGAATTGGCCAGGGTATCGAATTCGACTATTGCTGTGTTCATGCGTCTCTTGCGTTGAAAAAACTTGGATTTGAAACGATTATTGTCAACTGTAATCCTGAAACGGTTTCCACGGACTATGATACATCCGACAAACTGTATTTTGAGCCGCTGACTCTGGAAGATGTTCTGAGTGTTTATAAGAAAGAAAAACCAGTGGGCGTTATCGCCCAGTTCGGCGGACAGACACCGCTGAATCTGGCCAGTGACCTGGAAAAGAACGGTGTGAAGATTCTTGGAACTGCACCATCAGTTATTGATTTGGCAGAGGACAGAGATTTGTTCCGTGCCATGATGGATAAGCTGGAAATCCCTATGCCGGAATCCGGTATGGCTGTTACTGTAGAAGACGCATTGGCTATTGCCGATAAAATTGGCTATCCAGTGATGGTACGTCCATCCTACGTTCTTGGCGGACGTGGTATGGAAGTCGTTTACGATGCGGAAAGTATGGTTGGCTATATGAAAGCGGCTGTCGGTGTGACACCGGACCGTCCGATTTTGATTGACCGTTTCCTGAATCATGCAACGGAATGTGAAGCTGATGCGATCAGTGACGGCACACATGCGTTTGTTCCGGCTGTTATGGAACATATTGAACTGGCTGGAGTTCATTCCGGTGATTCGGCTTGTATCATTCCATCCAAACATCTTTCTGAAGAAAATGTAAAGACAATTAAAGAATATACACGGAAAATTGCCGAAGAGATGCATGTTAAGGGCCTTATGAACATGCAGTATGCCATTGAAAATGGCAAGGTTTATGTGCTGGAAGCAAACCCAAGAGCATCCAGAACTGTGCCGCTTGTTTCTAAGGTATGCAATATCCGCATGGTGCCTTTAGCCATTGATATCGTGACATCCGAATTGACAGGAAGACCGTCACCGGTTCCTGCATTGAAGGAACAGCATATTCCTTACTATGGTGTTAAGGAAGCTGTATTCCCATTCAACATGTTCCAGGAAGTAGACCCGGTACTTGGACCGGAAATGCGTTCTACAGGTGAAGTCCTCGGACTTTCAAAATCCTGGGGTGAAGCCTTCTATAAGGCTCAGGAAGCTACTCAGACACGGATTCCACTGGAAGGTACGGTATTGATTTCCGTGAGTGATAAGGACAAACCGGAAGTGGCCGAACTTGCAAAAGAATTTGCTGAGGCTGGCTTTAAGATTATCGCTTCAAAGAATACATGCAAAGTGATTCGTGAGGCGGGAGTTGAGGCAGAGATGGTCAACAAGCTGAGCGAAGGCCGTCCAAATATGCTTGACCTGATTACAAATGGCAAGATTGATTTGATCATCAATACACCGGTGGGCCAGGAGCGGAAAGCTGATGACAGCTATCTGCGTAAAGCAGCAATCAAGAAGAAGATTTCCTACTTTACAACGATGGCGGCAGGCCGGGCGACAGTAAGCGGTATTAAGTCCATAAAACAGTTTGGCAACAGTGAAGTAAAATCCCTTCAGGATTTGCATGCAGAAATTAAAGATAAATAAGATAAAATAAAAAAGCGACGGAGCTTAAACAAGGCTCCGCCGCGTTTTTTTATGGAAAATATTATTTGACTTTGTTGATGGTGTAGCTTCCCGTACTCTCGCGGAAGGCGTTAATGATGGATTTGGCGCTGCAGGCGATGGTCAGAATATAACCAATGGCCAGTTCGCCATAGTAGCTGCCAACAAGGTCAGTTTCATCAAGAATATAGCCCAGTTCCTGGTAAACTTCGGTGAAGCTCCATCCATAATCTTTTAATGCACTGTAAGCATCCCAGGACCAGGAAATTTTGTTGTCAAAGAAAATCATGATCAGCATAATAATTACGGAACCAATGACTCCCTTTTTGTCCAGATGACCGCCAAGTATGGCATATCCTTTCATAGCACAGATTGCGGTGACAGCTCCGGCCACTCCTGCGATATAGCCCAGTTTATAGATAAGGATCCAGAGGACACAGCCAATCAGAGAGCCAAGAAAGGCGCCGACG
>CATYEA010000037.1 GCA_958405355.1 uncultured Lachnospiraceae bacterium | reverse complement strand
TAGATTCCCGGATACAGGGGAGCTTTGCTGCATATAATGAAAGTACTGTGAAAACAGCTTTCAGAATATGTGCAAGGCTCCCCTTTTCAAATAGAAGGGGGTAGTGTAAAATAAATATAAAAATGATGGAATAGAACGGGAGCGATGAGATGCTTGAAAAACTGCGGGGGCGCAAGCCGACGTTAATTGATATGGAAAGCTACCGGCGGTCGGCGGTAGTTATACCACTGATTGAAACAGAAAATGGCTATGAAGTTCTTTTTGAAGTGCGGGCAATCGGTTTAAAGCACCAGCCGGGAGAGATCTGCTTCCCAGGCGGCGGCTGCGATAAGGGAGAGTTACCGGAAGCGGCGGCCCATCGGGAAATCTGTGAAGAGTTATTGCTTTCGACGGAACAGGTTCGGCTCGAAGCGCCGATGGACATTTTTGTTTCTCCTTTTAATATGGTTATTTATCCCTATCTGGGGACATTGACAGGTTATGAAGGAACTTTCAGCAAGGACGAGGTTTTGGAAGTTTTTACGGTGCCATTACGGTTTTTTATGGAAAATGAACCGAGAATCTACTATAATAAAGTATACACGGAGCCGCCGGAAAATTTTCCCTGGGATAAAGTTCAAGGAGGCTATCGATACCGTTGGAATACGGGAAACTATCCGGTTGTCTTTTATGAATATGAAGGCCGGGTGATCTGGGGGATTACGGCACGGATTATGCGGAATACGGTGCAGCTCATGCGGGCGGCCGGTTGGAGGATGGAATGAAGATGAAAAAGATAAAGAAAAGTACAATTGTTGAAGCGCAGAAACGGAAAAAGAAGATTCTTGAATTTTATTATATGACACCGGAAAAAACGAATGCCAAGGAACTGACAACGCTTGTAACTTCGGTTGATGAAGAAAAAGTGGATGTCTGGCCGGAATTGAATTTGATGGAAGTGGTTTTGGACAGCGACTCTCTCATTTTCCAGGATGGCCGGGAATGTTTCGTTGATCCGCTGGATCTGGAGTTTATTGAAGAACGGAAGATTCAGTCGATTTATGTGGTCAGCTATGAGGAGGGAGATTCCGGGAAGGCCCGTCAGGTGATCAAAGAAATTATGGAAGCCAAAGGTGGATTCCTGTGCAGCGATACGGAAGATTTTGAACCGATGTTTACAGCGGACACGATTTTATAAAATAAGGTGACTGTGGTGAGGACGATTTTATGAGATACGATATTTTGCTCTGGGATGTTGACGGAACATTGATGGATTTTAAGCGGGCAGAAGCCAAAGCTTTGAGCCAGAGCCTGGAGGAAGTCGGCGTAACACCGACGGAGAAGCTGTTGACTGAATATTCCCGTATCAACCTTTCCTATTGGAAACGCTTGGAAACCGGAGAATTGACAAAGGAAGAAGTGCTGCTTGGCCGCTTTGTTGAATTCTTTGACAAAATGGGAATCGAAGCTGATGCAGAACCGTTTTTAATGCGTTATGAAGGACATCTTGGCCATACCTGGTTTATCCAGGACGATTCGTTGGAACTGTGTAAAAAGCTCCAGGAGGAAGGCGTACGTCAGTATGTGGTAACCAATGGATGGGTAGATGTCCAGAAAACAAAATTACATGAGTCAGGCTTTGATGAAATTATGGATGGAAGCTTTATATCCGATGAATTTGGTGTGCCGAAGCCGAAAAAAGAATTTTTTGAAGTTTGTTTTGAGCAGATTTTTGGAATGAAAACGCCGTCGTCGGAAGAACTTAGTCGGATATTGATCATTGGAGATTCATTGACCAGTGATATGAAGGGCGGCATCAATGCCAGAATTGACCGTTGCTGGTACAATATCGCCGGAGAGGCGAATGAAGATAATGTTCCGGTGAACTACGAAATTAAAAATTTATGGCAGATACGGGAAATCTTGAAAGATGGGGTCTGAAATCTTTTGAAGCAAACTGTTTGTAAAAAATAGCGCCTTCGAGCTGATCTATCAGAAATGATGTGGCTTGAAGGCGTTTCTTATTTGTTCGTACTTCAACTGGCTGGAAATCCTATATGCGGCTCCATCGGCCGGAAGCACCGCATGGCAGAATCAGACCATTGCCGGATACAGGCAGACCGACTTCATCGGAAATGACATGACCTCCGAATTTTGGAAGTAGTTCTGTAGACAGCATATAGGTCAGCACGGCCGGCTGTAAACCTGTAGTATAGGAATTTACCAGGAAAAACAGCGGTTTGTCACTGAGAAGTTTTGTGCATAGTTGAATAAATGGGTGGATGCTTGTTTCAATTTTCCAGATTTCACCCTTAGGACCTCGGCCATAGGATGGCGGATCCATAATGATAGCATCATAGGTATTCCCGCGGCGGATTTCTCTTTCAACAAATTTCACACAGTCATCCACAATCCAGCGGATCGGTGCGTCGGCGAGGCCGCTGGAACGGGCATTTTCCTTTGCCCAGGTGACCATTCCTTTGGAAGCGTCCAGATGGGTCACGCTGGCCCCGGCGGCTGCTGCTGCACAGGTGGCCCCTCCGGTATAGGCAAAAAGATTCAATACTTTAATTGGACGATGAGCATCGCGGATCAGCTTGCTGAACCAATCCCAATTGGCAGCCTGCTCCGGAAATAATCCTGTATGCTTAAAACTGAAAGGTTTCAGGTTAAAAGTCAGACTGCCGTAGTGGATACTCCACTGTTCCGGTAAATCAAAAAATTCCCATTGTCCGCCGCCTTTGTTACTGCGGTGGTAATGACCGTTCATTTTCTTCCAGCCCCGATGAACTTTCGGCGTGTTCCATATAACCTGCGGGTCCGGACGGACGAGCAGATATTTTCCCCAGCGTTCCAGTTTTTCTCCGCCGGATGTATCAATAACTTCATAATCTTTCCAATGGTTGGCAATAAACATAAGGCACCTCTTTGTGTTTTTTCTACTTATATATAATACATGAGGTGTTTCAGTTTGTCCATCCCACGTCATGTCGGATTTCAATATTCGTTTATGTGGATATTTTTAAATATATATTTTATAATGAAGTTGAAGCACAAATGGGGATTGGAGATGGAGCGGATGGATAATCGTCTGGATTTTAGTCGATACGATAAAGAAATGGATTTGGGACAGCTTATATCCCAAGGAATAGACGCTGTTGTTGAGGAGTTGAAATATACCCGTGAGATTTATGAGAAGTTAAATGCGATCTTTGAAGATTCTCAGGATGGTTTTTTTATTACCGACGGTGAAGGACGTATTTTGATGGTAAATAAAGCTTATGAAGAAATGTCCGGGATTAAAAGTGAAGAAATATTAGGCGGCAATGTAAAGGAACTGGAGGGTAAATTAATTTCTTATTCAGCGTCGTTGATCACGATTCAGTCGGGAAAACCAATGACGATTGAGCAGACTTTCTACAGAACCGGGCGTAAGGCTTATATCAGCAGTACACCGGTGTTTGATAAGGCTGGGAACATCGTTATGATTGTGAGTAATACAAGAGATTTCCAGATGATTGAAGATTTACGGCGGGAGTTGACGCAAAAGAATGAGCAGGTCCTGGAGTATGAAGAACGGATTAAGGCGATGGCCCAGCAAAATATTAATCAATCCCAGCTTCTGGTAAATGATCCGCGAATGTATGAAACAATATATAAAGCCTCGAAGGTGGCAGATAAAGACACAACCGTATTGATCCAGGGAGAAACCGGGACGGGAAAAGAGATGCTGGCGAATTTTATTCATCAAAATAGTTTAAGAAAGGATAAGATTTTGCTTTGCCTGAATTGCGGAGCTATCTCGAAGGATTTGATAGAAACAGAATTGTTTGGTTATGTAGGCGGCGCTTTTACGGGTGGTCTGCCGAAGGGTAAGCCGGGGTATTTTGAAATTGCAGATGGCGGGACACTGTTTTTGGACGAGATTGGAGAATTGCCTTTTAATGTTCAGATGAAGCTTTTGAGGACGCTTCAGGAGAAAGAGATCATACGAGTAGGCGCGGGCAAACCTAAAAAAGTGGATGTGAGGGTCATTGCAGCGACGAACAGGAATTTGATGGAGATGGTAGAACGGAATGAGTTCAGAGCAGATCTTTATTATCGATTGAATGTGGTCAATATAGAGATACCTCCTCTGAGGGAAAGACGGCAGGATATTGTCCCTTTGGCAAATCTGTTTTTGAAAAGGTTTAACGATAAATTCAAAACCAATAAGAGTCTCAGTGCCTATTCTTATAAAATGCTGGAAGATTATGACTGGCCGGGCAATGTCAGGGAACTTAAGAATACTATTGAAAAAATGGTGATTTTAAGTGATGAGGATATCATTTCTGTGGCGGATATTAAGAAAGAAGAATCTCGATTTGCTTTTGAACATCCTGAAATCGGGACAGTGAATTTAAAAGAAATATTGGAACAGATTGAACTGAAATATATTGATGAATACTATGCGGAATATAAAACGCTGGAGAGAGCGGCAGTTAAACTCGGAGTGAATGTGAAAACTCTTTCCAGAAGAAAAAGATATCTTGAACAGAAATATATATCGGATAAGCAGGAGTTTAACAAGGAAAAATCTCAAATATAAGAAAAATCTCATAATTAAGAATATTAAATCAAATAAAAATCTCATAATTGAGATAAGCGTTGGAGGAACTGATGGATAAACGTGGTTTTAATCCGTTAGTTCCTTATTTTTGTTGGATTTTAAATCGTTTTTTAAGTTGGCATGGAATTTGCTGTTAGTTAAATTGATGACAAAAAAGAAATAAAATCTAAAATGAAAAAAGGAGAGGTAACTATGGCTTTAATGACAGGTAAAGAGTACGAAGAAAGTTTAAAGAAAATGAAGATGCGGATTTTCCTTTTCGGTGAGGAAATTGAAACTGCTGTGGGTAATCCGATTCTTCAGCCATCCATCAATTCCATCAAGGCCACCTATGATCTGGCACATATGCCGGAATATGAGGATTTGATGACAGCAACATCCAACATTACAGGCGAAAAAATCAATCGTTTTACACACATTCACCAGAGCGCAGATGATTTGGTAAAGAAAGTAAAAATGCAGCGTCTGCTTGGTCAGAAGACAGCAGCCTGCTTCCAGCGTTGCGTCGGTATGGATGCTTTCAACGCGGTATACAGTACAACCTATGAAGTTGATCAGAAATGCGGAACCAATTATCATGAAAACTTCAGAAAGTTTGCAGCTTACGTTCAGGAAAATGACCTGGTTGTCGATGGTGCGATGACAGATACAAAGGGTGACCGCAGTCTTGCTCCTTCTAAACAGGCAGACCCGGATCTGTATCTGCATGTTGTTGAACGCCGCCCGGATGGTATTGTGGTCCGTGGTGCAAAAGCACATCAGACGGGTATCGTTAACTCCCACGAAGTTCTTGTTATGCCTACAGTAGCTATGGGTCCGGATGATAAGGATTATGCCGTTTCCTTTGCGGTACCTTTGGATTCTGAAGGACTTGTGATGGTCGTAGGGCGTCAGAGCTGCGATACAAGAAAAACAGAAAATACCACATTGGATGTAGGCAACGATGTTTATGGCGGTATGGAAGCGTTGACTGTATTCGATAATGTATTTGTTCCAAATGACCGTATCTTCTTAAATGGTGAAACAGAATTTGCTGGCATGCTTGTTGAACGTTTTGCCGGATATCACAGACAGAGCTACGGCGGATGTAAAGTTGGTGTGGGTGACGTATTGATTGGTGCAACAGCCCTTGCGGCCGAATATAACGGTACGGAAAAGGCTTCTCATATTAAAGATAAATTGATCGAAATGACTCATCTGAATGAAACATTATATTGCTGCGGTATTGCCTGTTCTTCAGAAGGCACAGAGACAGCTTCCGGCAATTATCTGATCGATCTGATGCTGGCCAATGTATGTAAACAGAATGTTACCCGCTTCCCATATGAAATCGCACGTTTGGCTCAGGATATCGCAGGCGGTCTGATGGTAACACTTCCTTCTGAAAAGGATATCAATCATCCGGTGGCTGGTGCTTATATTAAGAAGTATTTTGCCGGCACATCGACAACGCCGATCGAAAACCGGTTTAAAGTAATGCGTCTTATCGAAAACCTGACTATGGGAACAGCCGCTGTCGGATATCTGACGGAATCCCTTCACGGTGCAGGAAGCCCACAGGCTCAGAGAGTCGTTATTTCCAGACAGAGCAATATGCCAGGCAAGAAAGAACTGGCGAAAGCTATTGTACATATTGAAGATTAATTCTGAAATAAATTTACCAGAGGCAAGACTTTGGCTGTCGAAAAAGCTTGCCTCTGGTGTTTTTTCAAAAGTACAAAAAAAAACTTGCATCTTTCTGGCAAATCATGTATAATAACGAATGTTGTGACATTGATAGCTATGAAGCGTGAGGTTGCTGCAGGCCATGCAGGTGTTCCGTGGAGCGAATGTCAAGTTAGAGAAACTGGCGACAAGTCACTGTACAATGTAGAACCATCTGTGAGGAACAGAGATGACGTGTGCGTAGAGAGAAGAGGACACACACGGGAAGATGTACAGTCACCGCTTGTCGTACTGAATGTAAAAGTGCGAAAAGGAGGCGACTTTTTTTATGGCAAGTCAAGTAATGAGAATTACGTTAAAAGCGTATGATCACAAATTAATCGATCAGAGTGCCGCAAAAATTATCGAAACTGTAAAGAAAACCGGATCCAAGGTGAGTGGACCAGTGCCGCTGCCGACAAAGAAAGAAGTAGTTACAATTCTTAGAGCTGTACACAAATATAAAGATTCCCGGGAACAGTTCGAACAGAGAACACACAAGAGACTGATTGATATCATCACACCAACCCAGAAAACTGTAGATGCATTATCCAGACTGGAAATGCCTGCTGGTGTGTACATCGACATCAAGATGAAAACAAAATAATTAATGATGGAAATTATCCTTAGTGTTGAGGAAGTATATAGATTGCCATTCGGCAAAGTTACCGAATCAATACATCTAGGATGATTGCACATACAGTGTAATCCGCTGTAGATGAAACAGGAGGTAAATATGAAGAAAGCGATTTTAACAACCAAAGTTGGAATGACTCAGATTTTCAACGAAGATGGAGTTTTAACTCCAGTAACAGTTCTTCAGGCTGGACCTTGTGTTGTAACACAGGTTAAGACTGTAGAGAATGATGGATACGCTGCAGTTCAGGTTGGATTCGGCGATATCAGAGAAAAATTAGTGAACAAACCGATGAAAGGTCACTTTGCAAAAGCAGGTGTTGCTCCAAAGAGATTTGTTCGGGAATTCAGATTAGAAGATGCTGAAAGCTATGCTGTAGGTCAGGAAATCAAAGCAGATGTTTTTGCTGCTGGAGACAAGGTAGACGCTACGGCCAAATCCAAAGGTAAAGGCTATCAGGGCGCAATCAAGAGACACGGACAGTCCAGAGGACCTATGGCTCACGGTTCCAAATACCACAGACATGCAGGTTCCAATGGTTCTGCAACAACACCAGGCCGCGTTTTCAAAGGAAAGAAAATGCCGGGACATATGGGTGCAGTAAGAATCACAGTTCAGAATCTTGAAGTTGTCAGAGTTGATGCTGAACAGAACTTAATCTTAGTTAAAGGTGCGGTACCAGGACCTAAGAAATCTTTAGTAATGATTAAGGAATCAACCAAAGCCTAATGAGCTTTGAGGAAGGAGGACATACAGATGGCAAACGTATCTGTTTATAATATCGAAGGCAATCAGATTGGCGAGATGGAATTAAGCGATGCAGTGTTTGGTGTTGAAGTGAACGAACATCTCTTACACATGGCTGTTGTAAATCATCTTGCTGCAAAACGCCAGGGAACACAGAGCGCAAAAACTCGTTCTGAAGTCAGCGGCGGAGGAAAGAAACCATGGAGACAGAAAGGAACTGGTCATGCAAGACAGGGTTCAACAAGAGCTCCACAGTGGACAGGCGGCGGTGTTGTATTTGCTCCGAAGCCAAGAGATTATTCTTTCAAACTGAATAAGAAAGAAAGAAGAGCAGCTCTTAAATCTGCTTTATCTTCCAGAGTTGCTGAAAACAAGATCATCGTTTTAGATGCATTCAACATGGAAGAAGTTAAAACAAAGAAATTCAAAGCTGTTATGGATGCTTTAAAGGTTTCCAAAGCGCTGGTTGTTGTTGATGATAATAACAATGTTGTATTATCCGCAAGAAACATTCCGGATGTTAAGACAGCTTCTACAAGTACAATTAACGTATACGATATTCTGAAATATGACACATTAGTGGTTACTCAGGATGCAGTTGCTACAATCCAGGAGGTGTACGCATAATGGCTGATATTAAATATTATGACGTAATCCTTAAACCAGTGATTACAGAAAAAAGTATGAACCAGATGGCTGAGAAAAAATACACTTTCTTAGTGCATCCACAGGCTACAAAAGGCCAGGTAAAAGAAGCTGTTGAAAAGATGTTCGAAGGAACAAAAGTTGCAAGTGTAAACACAATGAACTGCGAAGGCAAAAACAAACGCCGCGGTATGGTTTACGGAAAAACAGCGAAAACAAAGAAAGCAATCGTTAAATTAACAGAAGACAGCAAAGATATTGAGATTTTTGCCGGACTGTAAGTATTGCTGAGGCCGAAAGCGGTTTAATGAAGACCGGGCCTGAAACCTATAAATATACGCAAACAAGCGTGACAATAAATCAGACACTTGAAAGGAGTGAACAAAATGGGTATTAAGACATTTAACCCATATACACCTTCCAGAAGACATATGACCAGCTCTGATTTCGCGGAGATTACAAAATCCACACCGATGAAATCCTTAGTTGCAAAAAAGAAAAAAACAGCTGGACGTAATAATCAGGGAAAAATTACAGTTAGACATCACGGCGGTGGTGCAAAACAGAAATACAGAATTATCGATTTCAAGAGAAATAAAAAAGATGGTATTCCAGCTACAGTTAAAGCTATCGAATACGATCCAAACAGAACAGCAAATATCGCTCTGATCTGCTATGCAGATGGTGAATATTCCTACATTTTGGCTCCGAACGGACTTAAAGTTGGAATGACAGTTATGAGCGGTGCCGGTGCTGAAGTCAGAGTAGGTAACTGCTTACCTCTTTCTGAAATTCCTGTTGGTACTCAGGTACACAACATTGAGTTATATCCTGGCAAGGGTGGTCAGTTGGCTCGTTCCGCTGGTAACTCTGCACAGTTAATGGCTAAAGAAGGAAAATATGCAACTCTTAGATTACCTTCCGGCGAAATGAGAATGGTACCAATCAGCGGCCGTGCTACAATCGGTCAGGTTGGAAACACAGATCACGAACTGATCAATATCGGTAAAGCTGGTCGTAAACGTCACATGGGTATCCGCCCAACAGTCCGCGGTTCCGTTATGAACCCGAATGACCATCCACACGGTGGTGGTGAAGGACGTGCACCAATCGGACGTTCTGGCCCAATGACTCCATGGGGCAAACCGGCACTGGGTCTTAAGACTCGTAAGAAGAACAAGAAATCCAATAAGATGATTGTTCGTAGACGCGACGGAAGCATGATTAAATAAGAATAATCTAAGGAGGTAAGACGCATGTCTAGATCATTAAAAAAAGGACCATTTGCAGATGCAAGCTTACTTAAAAAAGTAGACGCTATGAACGCAGCTGGTGACAAGTCTGTTATTAAGACCTGGTCCCGCCGTTCCACAATCTTCCCGCAGATGGTTGGACATACAATTGCTGTACATGATGGCAGAAAACATGTTCCAGTATATGTTACTGAAGATATGGTTGGTCACAAGTTGGGAGAATTCGTTGCCACTCGTACTTACAGAGGACATGGCAAGGATGAAAAGAAAGCAAGACGTTAGTTTGAAAGGAGGTTTTATCCATGACTAAAGGACATAGATCCCAGATTAAAAGAGAAAGAAATGCGAATAAAGATACAAGACCAAGCGCAAAGTTATCCTACGCCAGAGTATCCGTTCAGAAAGCGTGCTTCGTTCTCGACGCAATCAGAGGCAAGGATGTAAAAACAGCATTAGCAATTTTGGCATATAACCCAAGATATGCTTCTACAGTTATAGAGAAATTATTGAAATCTGCAATCGCAAATGCAGAGAACAACAATGGAATGAACCCAGACAACTTATTCATTGAAGAGTGCTATGCAGACAAAGGACCTACAATGAAGAGAATCAGACCGAGAGCACAGGGTAGAGCTTACAGAATCGAAAAGAGAACAAGCCATATTACCATCGTGCTGAATGAGAGATAGGAGGAAAATCATGGGACAGAAAGTTAATCCTCACGGCCTCAGAGTCGGAATTATTAAGGATTGGGATTCCAGATGGTATGCAGAAGCAGATTTTGCAGACAATCTGGTAGAAGATTATGAAATCAGAAAATACCTTAAAAAGAGATTATACAACTCAGGTGTAGCCAAGATTGAAATCGAAAGAGCGTCTGATCGTCTGAAAATCATCATCTACACAGCAAAACCTGGCGTAGTTATCGGAAAAGGTGGTTCTGAAATCGAAAAAGTTAAAAAAGAACTTCAGAAATTCACAGATAAAAAATTACTTCTTGACATCAAAGAAGTAAAGAGACCAGAAAGAGATGCTCAGCTTGTTGCTGAAAACATCGCTGCTCAGTTGGAAAATCGTATTTCTTTCCGTAGAGCAATGAAATCTGCAATGCAGAGAACAATGAGAGCTGGATGCCAGGGTATCAAAACTTCCGTATCCGGTCGTCTTGGCGGAGCTGATATGGCTCGTACAGAATTCTACAGCGAAGGTACTATTCCGCTTCAGACACTTCGTGCTGATATCGATTATGGATTTGCAGAAGCTGATACAACTTATGGTAAAGTTGGTGTTAAAACATGGATTTACCATGGAGAAGTACTTCCAGTAAAGGGAACAAAGGAAGGGAGCGATAAATAATGTTAATGCCTAAAAGAGTTAAACGTCGTAAGCAGTTCCGTGGTACTATGAGAGGAAAGGCAACACGTGGTAATAAAATTTCTTACGGTGAATATGGTATCGTAGCCTTAGAGCCAGGTTGGATCAAATCAAACCAGATTGAGGCAGCCCGTATCGCTATGACACGTTACATCAAACGTGGTGGTAAAGTTTGGATCAAGATTTTCCCAGACAAACCAGTAACTACAAAACCTGCTGAAACACGTATGGGTTCCGGTAAAGGTTCCCTTGAATACTGGGTAGCAGTTGTTAAGCCGGGCCGTGTAATGTTTGAAATTGCCGGTGTGCCTGAAGAAGTAGCTAGAGAGGCTCTTCGTCTTGCAACACATAAGCTTCCTGTAAAATGTAAAGTTGTTTCTCGCGAAGACTTAGAAGGCGGTGATAACAGTGAAAATTAATGTATATGTAGAAGATTTAAAGAAGAAATCAGCTGCAGAATTAAATGACGAATTAGTAGCTGCTAAAAAGGAACTTTTCAACCTGAGATTCCAGAACGCAACAAATCAGTTAGATAACACAAGCAGAATCAAAGAAGTTCGCAGAAACATCGCAAGAATTCAGACTGTTATCTCTGAAAAAGCGAACGCTGCACAGTAATCTGGAAAGGAGGAATTTGTTGTGGAAAGAAACCTTAGAAAAGTAAGAGTTGGAAAAGTAGTCAGCAATAAGATGGATAAAACAATCGTTGTTGCTATTGAAGACCGTGTAAAACATCCTCTTTATAAGAAGATTGTTAATAGAACTTATAAATTAAAAGCTCACGATGAAGCAAATGAATGTAACATTGGTGACAGAGTAAAAGTGATGGAAACAAGACCGTTATCTAAAGATAAGAGATGGAGACTTGTGGAAATCGTTGAAAAAGCTAAATAATTGGTTTCGGATTAAGGAGGTAACGTCATGATTCAACAGGAGACTAGGCTTCGTGTTGCTGACAATACAGGTGCAAAAGAATTACTCTGCATCCGCGTATTAGGTGGTTCAACAAGAAGATATGCGAATATCGGTGACATTATCGTTGCTTCGGTCAAAGATGCAACACCAGGCGGCGTTGTTAAA
>CATYEA010000036.1 GCA_958405355.1 uncultured Lachnospiraceae bacterium | reverse complement strand
CAGCATCCGGTACAATTCCTGTTCTCTCTGCATATAGGCTTCCTTATTGTCAAACTTGATCCATATTTCCTTTGGAATCTCGTCAAAAGGAATGATCTTCTCACAGATCAGCTTGGCCTGCTGGTCTTCTGAAGCCGAAACCCTTCCCCGGATATATACTTTCTGGTCCTCCACCAGATATTTCTGATGACGTTCATAATCATTCGGGAAAATAAGGACCTCCACAGTACCCACCAGATCTTCCAGAGAAATAAATGCCATCAGCTTGTTGTTTTTCGTCACTTTCACCGTTTTTGAAGTGATCATACCGCCAATGATGACATTCTGATTATCCCTTACCCGGCTTTCTCCGGTTTCATCGTCCACATAGAAATCCGTAGTTACCGCCGTCACATTTTTCATCAGGAACTTTGCATACTCCTCCAGCGGATGGCCGCTGATGTAAACACCGAGTACTTCCTTTTCAAAAGCCAGCTTTAATTCTTTATCATATTCACCCACATTCGGATAATGCACATCAAATTCCGCTTTTTCTTCATCAGACACAAAATCAAACAGACTCATCTGTCCGGTCATGGACTTTTTACGCTCCTGATTCACCTGATCCATTACCTGGACATAGACCATCATGAGCTGGCGTCTCGTCGCATGAAGTCCGTCCATGGCGCCGGATTTAATAAAACTTTCTACGGTCCGCTTATTTACTTCCTTGCCGGATAAACGCTCGATAAAATCCTTCAGGCTGACAAATGGACCATGTTCCTGCCGCTCACTGACAATATTGTCGATGACCGAACGTCCCACACTTTTAATCGCCGACAGGGCATAACGGATATTTCCGCCCGATACGGAGAAATCTCTCTCGCCCTCATTAATATCCGGCGGAAGAATCTTGATATCCATTTTCCGGCATTCCATAATATATTCGGCCACCTTCGTCGGAAAATCAATGACCGATGTCATCAAAGCCGCCATAAATTCCACAGGATAGTAATATTTTAACCAGGCTGTCTGATAAGATACGATGGTATAAGCTGCCGCATGGGATTTATTAAAGGCATATTTGGCAAAATCTGTCATATCATCGAAAATTTTATTTGCCACCCGCTCATCAATGCCCCGGGCGATACATCCCGGCACATTCAGGTCTTTATTTCCATAAACGAAGTATTCCCGTTCCTTTGCCATAACATCCGCTTTTTTCTTGGACATGGCACGGCGCACCAGATCACTTCGTCCCAGATCATAACCGGCCAGCTTCATAACGATCTGCATAACCTGTTCCTGATAGACGATACAGCCATAGGTCGGGGCCAGAATTTCTTCCAGTTCCGGGCAATCATAGACAATCGAAGACTGATTTTGTTTTCCTTTGATATATTTCGGAATAAAATCCATCGGTCCCGGACGGTAAAGGGAAATTCCCGCAATAATATCTTCCAGACTGGACGGCTTCAATTCCTTCATGAAACTCTTCATTCCGGCGCTTTCCAACTGGAACACACCTTCCGTCTTGCCGGAAGCGATCATTTCATAGACCTTTGCATCATCATAGTCGATATCGTGCATGTTCAGCGGTTCTTCCCGATGGCGGTTAATGAGATTTACTGCATTCTGAATGACCGTCAGCGTCCGAAGGCCTAAAAAGTCCATCTTCAAAAGTCCAAGCTCTTCCAATGTGGTCATCGTAAACTGGGTAGTCACGCAGTCATCCACACCTCTCGAAAGAGGTACAAATTCATCCACCGCTTTCGGACTGATCACAACACCGGCCGCATGGGTGGAAGTATGTCTCGGAAGTCCTTCCAGACGTTTAGACATATCGATAAGTTCATGAATCACCGGATCCGTATCGTAAGTCTTTTTCAGCTCCGGATTTTTTCTCAGAGCAGATTCGATTGTAATATTCAGCTCGGACGGAATCATTTTCGCCACCGTATCCACCTGGGCATATGGAAGATCCAACACCCGTCCCACATCACGGATAACACCCCGGGCCGCCATTGTACCAAAGGTCACAATCTGGACCACCCGATCCTTGCCGTATTTTTCAACAACATAGTCAATGACTTCCTGACGCCGTTCAAAACAGAAATCCACGTCAATATCGGGCATGGTCACCCGGTTTGGATTTAAGAAACGTTCAAAAAGGAGACTGTACTTGATCGGGTCCAGGTCCGTAATCTCAAGACAGTAGGATACCAGACTGCCCGCCGCAGAACCACGTCCCGGTCCCACAGCAATGCCCTGACTCTTGGCGTAGTGAATAAAATCCCATACGATTAGGAAATAATCCACAAAACCCATATTTTTAATGGTGGAAAGTTCATATTCCAGCCGTTCTTTCAATGTATCGTCGGGATGTTCATAACGTCTCTCCAGACCATCCCAGGTCAATTTATTTAAATAGCTCCAGGCATCATAGCCTTCCGGAACCGGAAATTCCGGCAGCTTATATTTTCCAAATTCAATATCCACATGGCAGCGCTCCGCAATTTTATGGGTATTATCACAGGCCTGCTTCGCATATGGAAAAAGTTTGCGCATCTCTTCTTCTGATTTAATATAATACTGGCCGCCCTCATAACGCATACGTTCTTCGTCAGCCACCTTTTTTCCTGTCTGAATACAGAGCAGAATATCGTGGGGTTTTTCATCTTCCGCATAGGTGTAGTGGATATCATTGGTCGCCACCAATTCAATACCTGTCTCTTCACTCATCCGCAGAAGGCTCTGGTTAACCGTCTTCTGGGCTGCAATGCCATGGTCCTGAAGCTCCAGGAAGAAATTTCCCTTACCGAAAACTTCTTCCAGTTCCAATGCTTTCAGCTTGGCATCCTCGTAAAGCCCTTTTTGAATATATTCAGGCACAATTCCGGCCAGGCAGGCGCTGAGCGCAATAATCCCCTCATGATATTCCCGAAGTACTTCCATATCCACCCTCGGTTTGTAGTAAAATCCCTCCGTAAAGCCTCTGGAAACCAATTTCATTAAATTATGATATCCTGTATTATTCTCGGCCAGAAGCACCAGATGATTATATTTATTATCCTGCTGGCCCGCTTTGTCAAAACGGGACTTCGGCGTCACGTAGACTTCACAGCCAATGATCGGCCGGATGCCCGCAGCCGTCGCCGCTTTATAAAAATCAATAACGCCATACATGACACCGTGGTCTGTAATCGCTATACTGTCCATGCCCAACTCTTTGATCCGGGCCACCATCTCTTTAATTTTATTGGAACCATCCAGCAGACTGTATTCCGTATGCACATGCAAATGGGTAAATGCCATTCAATATCACCTTTATTATTTATCAATTATTCGCCATTTTCTACCAACATTATTATCATAACATAAAAGGCGTATCTATATCAAACAATTCATATTCATTTTCTGCCTGAACATAAATACACTCTTGCTTCTGCAGAACCTTCCGACCGCCTTCATCTCCCTGAAGTTTCATAAGTTCCGGCACAAGCCGCGCCGAAAACAGTACCGGGTTTCCCGGTCTCTCCCCATAAGCTGCAGATACGGTCTGAACGCCGGGTCTGGCATATGACAATATCTTTTCCAGCGTATGTCTGGTCAAATAAGGCTGGTCTGCCACAACAAAGAGGATAAAATCCTCTTCCCGCAGATTTGGAAGTGCCTGTATGGCCGCTTTAATGGTATAGGATATGCCCTTTGGACTGTCCGGGCTGTATACGGCCCGGACCCCCTCAGCCTTTACCTGTTCTAAAATTTCCGGATACTGGGATACCACCGTCAACTCACAGTCCGGGCGGTTATGGCAAAAATCTGTCAACATATCCAGACCATGCCGAAATAAAGGCTTTCCCTCGTATTTATATAAAAGTTTATTCGAACCAAAACGGCGGCTGTTGCCAGCCGCCAAATAGATTATATGTTTATTCATCTGCAAGCCCCATAAGTATTTTCTCCGGAGTGATCGGCAATGTACGGTGCCATACTCCGGTTGCTTTATAAATCGCATGCGCCAGCGCCGGAGCCGGTGTGTTAATAACGATTTCACCGATGGATTTCGCCCCGAAAGGCCCTGTCGGCTCATAACTGGATTCAAATTCCACCTTCAGATGCCCCATATCCAGACGGGTCGGAACCTTATACTGCATAAAAGAATTCTCTGCAATCCTTCCGGAAGGCTGATAGGTCACGTTCTCATAGAGCGCCATGCCAATACCCTGTACCAGACCGCCTTCGGCCTGAATCCGGGCCAGATTTGGATTGATCGGAGTTCCGCAGTCCACCACAGCGACATAATCCAGTATATCGACCTTTCCCGTCTCCTTATCCAGCTCGATTTCCACCATACCGGCCATAAACGGCGGCGGTGATATCGGCGAACTTTTCGTTGCTGTTGTCTGGACGTTCACGTTATTGAACATCATGGATTTGGTGGCAATATCAAATCTGGATACAAAACCGCTGCCATCCAGCTTTCTTACACCGTCACCGGTAAATTCCACATCATCTATATCACAATCCATCATGCCTGCGGCAATCCTGCACATGTTGTTCTTTAACTCTTCACAGGCTGACTCTACGGCCTTTCCCGTTAAATAGGTTGTCGAGGAAGCGTAAGACCCGGAATCATAAGGTGAAACATCCGTATCCGCTCCAAATACTGCGATCTCATCCACCGAACATTCCATACATTCAGCAGCCATCTGGGCCAGAATCGTATCACAGCCCGTTCCCATATCCGCAGCCCCGATGAGCAGAATATAAAATCCTTCATCGCCCAGCTTCATAGTGGCTGATCCTACATCCACACCAGAAATGGACGACCCCTGCATGGCCAGCGCCATACCGGCGGCACGCACTTTGCCGTTCCCCATGTCCCTCACCTGGAATTTTTCGTCCCAGCGGAACAGCTCCCGGCATTTTTCTATACAACGGTCCAGAGCACAGGCATTGGCCTTCTCACCATAATAGGCCGGCATGACCATACCCTCACGGACAATATTTTTCTCCCGAAGCGCGATCGGGTCCATGTTCAGGCGGTCAGCCAGTTCATTGACCGCACTCTCCACAGCAAACAATCCCTGTGTCGCACCATATCCCCGATAAGCTCCGGCCGACTGGACATTGGTATAGACCACGTCGTAGCTAAAGCGATGAGCTTCCAGACCTCCGGTGTAAAGCGGAATAGATTTATGACCGGACAGGCCGACCGTCGTCGGTCCATGCTCACCAAATGCCCCTGTATTAGACAGGGTATAAACATCCAGTGCACGGATTTTTCCTTCTTTAGAAGCGCCAAGTTTTACATGGACTTCCATTTCATGACGGGGTGAAGCGGCAATCTGGCTTTCATATCTTGTATAGATCATCTTTGCCGGACGTTTTGTTTTCCATGTGACAAAGGCCGGATATACTTCCGCAATGACCGTCTGTTTTGCACCAAAACCGCCGCCGATCCGTGGTTTTTCCACCCGGACCATGGACTTCGGAATATCCAGAGCATTGGCAATGATACGACGGCAATGAAATACGATCTGTGTCGAACTGATGACATGAAGCCGTCCATAACGGTCAATTTCCGTGTAGGTACGGAAAGTCTCCATCATAGCCTGCTGACAGGCTTTGACATGATAGGTATGCTCCACAATCTCGTCACAATCGGCAAAAACCGCCTCCACATCTCCCTCTCCCGATACTTCACTGGCGCAAAGATTTCTTTGATTATCTGCACCAACCGGGCAAAGTGAACGCCAGTTATCCTCCGGATGGACTAAAATCGGATTATCCTTTGCCGTCCGAAAATCCAGGACCGGTTCCAGCACCTGATAGGTGACCTTCAGCAATTTCAAAGCTTTATCAACCGCCTTTTCTGTCTCTCCGGCAACGATGGCTACCGCATCTCCCACGAAGCGGACCCTCTGATCCAGTAAAAGCCGGTCATAAGGAGATGCCTCAGGATATGTCTGGCCTGCCATGGTAAATCGTTTCTGAGGAACATCTTTATAGGTATAAATTCCCTCAATCCCCGGCACTTTCAATGCCGCATCCATTTTAATATCTTCGATCAGCGCATGGGCATGAGGACTTCTGAGAACCTTTACGACCAGCGCATTGGACGGCGTCATATCATCCACATAGACCGGTTTTCCCAAAAGCAGCTGCATCGCATCTTTTTTACGCACAGGCTGTCCTACAGATTTAAAATTCCGGCTCATCCTGCTGCACCCCCTTTTTCCAATCCAAATATGCCCGAATACCACGAAGCTGTCCTTCGTAACCTGAACAGCGGCACAGATTTCCGGCAAGGAAATCCCGAATCTCATCATCTGCAGGTTCCGGATTTTCCCGAAGCAAAGCAATCGTATTCATGACAAACCCGGGATTGCAGAACCCGCATTGCTCCGCACCCTGGTCGGCAATAAAGCCCACAAATTCCTCTGCCTCTTCCTGAAGTCCTTCCAGAGTATCAATGACATGTCCGGAAGCTCTGGCCGCAAGCACACTGCAGGACAAGATCGGTGTTCCATCCATCAGGACCGTACATAATCCGCAGTTGGCCGTTTCACATCCCCGTTTGACCGAATAGCATCCCTTCGACCTTACAAAATCAATCAACAGCATATCCGGCTCAATCTGTGCTTGAATCTGTTTTCCATTGAGCGTCATCTTAATATCCATCATCAATCCCCCATTAAAGCCAGCAATCCGCGCCGGACCAATACTTCACATAATTTTTTTCGATAATCGGCTCCGCCCCGCAGATTGCTTCCAAAGTTTGCCCTGGAAGCGACATTCCCGGCAAAGGCTGCCGCCGATTCCGGTGTAATCCCCGCGGCCAGAATCCCCTCTTCATCATCATAGAGGGCGGCCTTCATCGGACGGGCACCAATGACACAGCTATAATGATCCTTCTGACCAGAGATGGCACAGGTGAGTACCGGAAAATCTGTTGATGTGTTTCTCATGGACAGGTATACTGTCTTTCTCTCCGTTTTCGGAACAATCACCCGAACAAGAATGTCTCTGGTCTTTCTCGGGAAATCTGAAAACTCTTTCACACTCATGACTCCCGCATGATACAGTTCAACCTTCGCATCCAGGGCCATGAACAATGTGAGAACATCTGAAAATCCAAAGCGTCCATAGATACTTCCCCCGACGGTTGCCACATTGCGGAACTGTACACCGACAATATGTTTTACCGATTCTGCCATAGCTCCCCGGGTCAGTTCGTTTAACCCGGCATGGGTTTCCAATGTACGCAGAGAAACCATGGCGCCGATCCGATATTCCTCCGGTGTCTCTTCAATCTGATCCAGTCCAAGATCACACAGATCAATGGCCGTTCCCTTATTGCCGTTCTGCATTTTCAGCCACAACATACCGCCAAGCACCACATTGCTTTTTTTCTGGCAAAGCGCATAGGCTTCTTCCAGGCTCTGTGCCCGGACATATTGGTTGAATGAAAGCATTTTTATCTCCCCCTCCGGCTATGTTTTAGGCTCCCTCTTTGGGAAGCAGTATATTCAGAATAATCGCTACAAAAGCCGCCGGTACGATTCCTGAACCGCCGAAAATAAGGCCGACGAAATCAGGAAGTCCCGAAAGCACCGCACTGTTTGCTCCAATACCATATCCAAGTCCCAAAGCTACCGATACAATGGTCATATTCCGGGCTGTCAATGGTTCCTTGGTAACAAGCTGAATACCACTCATAACAATCGATGAAAACATGATGACCGCAGCACCGCCAAGCACGCACTGAGGCATGATGGATATGAGGGCCGCCAGCTTCGGCAGCAGACCGCAGAGAATCAAAAAGATTGCTCCGCAGGATAATGCAAAACGATTGACAATCTTAGTCATGGTGACAAGACCCACATTCTGACTGAAAGAGGTATTCGGAAGAACACCAAACAATGCAGCAAAAGTAGAGCCAATGCCATCGCACATAACACCACCGGCCAATTCACTGTCTGTCGCTTCACGGCCCATACCGCCTTCGATACAGCCGGAGATATCCCCTACCGTCTCAACAGCCGTGACAATGAACATGATCATTACCGGAAGAATGGCCCGCAGGTCAAATACCGGTTTTACCGGCAGGATTTCCGGAATAGCGACCCATGACGCCTGGGCGACCTTATCCCAGTTCAATACCCAGGCCTTTGTGTATTCCACACCATCCGCAGTAACAGCCGTCGTCGGTAAAATCATTCCCAACACGGCACAAATAATATACCCAACAATAATACCAATTAAAATACAGGAAGAACTTGCCAGTCCTTTTGCCCCATGCTTTAATGCCAGAATGATGATCATAACAACAAGAGCGATCAGCAAATTCTCCGCAGAACCATAGTCCTTTGCAGAAGAACCACCGCCAAAGGAACCAACGCCGACACCGATAAGTGACAAACCGATCGCCAGTACCACGGTGCCTGTAACTACCGCCGGAAAGAAACGGCGAAGCGGCTTTAAAAATGCACCGAGAACCGTTTCAAAGATACCGCCGATAAGACTGGCACCCATGATCGCACCATAAGCCAGAATGCCTCCGCCCATAATATTTACTACACTTTGAAAAACACCGATAAAACCGGAACTTGTACCCATGATGATCGGTACTTTGCCTCCGACAGGTCCAATGGCATAGAGCTGGACCAGGGTAACGATGCCCGCAACCAGCATGGCGTTCTGAAGAAGGGCTACCTGAATGGAAGCAAAATCATCAGCGCCGCAGGCTGCGGTAATTATAAGAATTGGTGTGAGGTTTCCGACAAACATTGCCAAAACATGCTGGAGACCCAGCGGTATGGCCTGTTTCAACGGAATCCTGCCTTCGAAATGATACGGGCTGCTCATAGATTCACCCGCACTGGAATGATTCTCTCTCATATTATCCTCCTGTAAAAATTTTTCTGCACAACATTATAGCAGAAAATCATACAGAAGTACAAAAAAATCTAAATATTTATAAAAACTATCCGTAATAATACGGAATCACTGCTTCAAGCACGCTTCCGGCAATACATCGGGCCTTATCGGAAATGGTAAAGCAATTGACCAGTTCTTCTCTTCGAGGATCAATGTCCGCGATCTTAAATCCCTTAGTAATCGGATATCCTTCTCTTAAAAGACCTCGGATAATCCCGGATATCGCAGCCGGTACACCAAGCATTCTTCCTTCAGCCGTTTCGATCCGGGCGATTTCATCCCCCGCATTGACCATATCTCCGATTCGACATACATTATGAAATATTCCGGCTTCGGCCGCATGAATGACCCGTTCCGCCGTATAGCCTCCGATATTTCCCGGAATTCCTGTATCCGGCAGAGCGCTACCTGAGCGGATCAGCCGTCCCAGATTATGTCCCCGCATTGTTTCAATCACAACGTCCGCATCCTTTCCTGCCTCAAATCCAGGACCAAGAGCCACCGTCAACGGTGCCATTTCTTTATAAGTCCCCAGATTCTTTTTCGCGAGGATTCCATCGACGACCACGACCGGATGAAGCTTTCTGATGGCTTCACCCTGCGGATCTACCAAAACCGGAACATCGCCTTCGGCAATCACTGCCTCTGCTTCTTCCCAATTTCCAATTCGTATACCTTTCATCCCTTCCACCACGGTTTCCCCGTCATAAACAGCCTCACTGACGGCGACCTGCCGCCGGATGGCTGACGGATATTCGGATTCCAGCACCAGTACGGGCAATCCGGCCGACCAGAGACGATGTATCGTTCCCGTGGCAATATCTCCGCCGCCCCGGACAATAATGAGTTTCTTTTCCATACTATCCGACACTCCTTTCCAGATACACTTCTGCAATACCACCGCAGACCATACCCTCATCTTCCGCATCTTTCCCCGTCATATCCAACCGAACAAGCTGACGCTCCGGCAATGACCCGGACAGCATCTGCCGTGCTTTCTGAATAACTTCGGCTTCCATGCAGCCGCCGCCAATAGTTCCCACCGTATGTCCATCCTGGTAAATCAACATCTTTGTCCCGATTTCCCTCGGTACAGAACCTTTTTTTGATACGATAACGGCCATTACCGAAGATGCCTGCTCTTCCAGCAGTGCATCCAGAATTTCTCCGGCATATCCGGCCGTTCGCTTTTTACTGTTTTTTTCCTGAATGATCTCAGCCATAATAGAAACGGCAATTTCCTCCGGAGTCTCTGCGCCGATAGACAATCCAATCGGCGTATGTACCTGCTCCAAAAGCTGACGGCGGATGCCCTTTGCTTCCAATTGCTCCTTTACAAGAGCCACCCGCCGGTGACTCCCCATCATTCCTATATAAGCGTTATTTTTATTCACGGCTTTTTCCAGACAGAGCGTGTCATAGCGATGTCCCCTGGTGACAATGACAAAATAGGTTTCATTGCTTCCCTCAATTCTGTCCATTCCATGTTCAAAGCTGTCACAGATGACTTCATCGGCTCCCGCCATCCTTGCATGGTCAGCAAACATTGGACGGTCTTCCACAACAGTGACATAAAAACCAATTTTTTTGCTGATTTCAATGACCGGAATTGACACATGACCGGCGCCGCAGATGACCAGCTTATTTTTTCCGCCAAACCGTTCACAGAAAATCCGTGCATCTCCGGTCTCCAAAATTCCGCTACCGGGCCTTTCCGAAAGTTTTTCTTCCATAGAAGAAAGCAGGCCATCCGGACCGGAAATCCAGACTTTCTCACCGCCGCAAAACAGCGCCTTCTCTCCCTGTGAAACGCCTTCCAGTACCGTACATAACATACATTCCTGATCTTGTATCGCTTTGTTGATCATCTGATAAAGTCCTGTTTTCTTTTCCTCTGTCATATGCTCCTCCAATTTACATCCGGATTTTTACAATCCGTTCATATTCAATGTCCGGCTCCCATTCCGCCGCTCCGGTACTGCTGTCTGAGGACCGTCCCACGGCTGCATAATCCTCCGCCGTCATCCGCCAGGAGATTCCGCATCCGGCCGAAATTTCCCTTGGCACCGGAATCAGCCGGCCTTTGATGCCATACTCCATACAATACTGTTCCATGGCCATCGCTTCAGCCGTCGTATGAAATGTAATCACCACGTAATCCTTTTTTTCACGTCTCATGCCTATATCAACTCCCTGATAGCCTCTATGGCAATATCAATTTCTTCGGCAGTATTATAATGTGAAAAGCTGAAACGTACCGCTCCCTGTTCAACGGTCCCAAGGGCTTTATGCATCAGAGGAGCGCAATGGGCTCCCGCCCGGACGCAGATTTCGTAATCCTCCCACAAAATATCACTGATTTTTGCCGAATCTTCCTCACCGATATTTAAGGAAACAATACCCGTTCGAAGCCCGGATTCCAGATCTCCATAAATATGAATATCCGGCAAATCCTGTATGCCGCGGACAAAACGCCGGGACAGCGCCATTTCTTTCTCAAAAATCTTATCTGTCCCTGTCTGCAGAATATAATCCATCGAAGCGCCCAGTCCGGCAATGCCGTGAACATTCAGTGTTCCCGCCTCCAATGCCGTCGGCATCATGGCCGGATGCTTTTTATCAAAGCTGTGAATGCCGCTTCCGCCGACTTTCAGCGGAGCTATTTCAATTCCCTCACGCACATAAATGCCGCCGGTTCCCTGGGGACCCAAAAGTCCTTTGTGCCCGGTAAAGCAGAGGACATCAATACCCGTCTCTTCCACCGAAATCGGCAGGATTCCGGCACTTTGAGACGCATCTACAATCAATAAAAGTCCATGCTCTTTTGTAAAGGAGGCGATTCGCTCCATATCCGTCACATTTCCGGTCAGGTTCGAAGCATGGGTAATTACAACGGCTTTTGTATTTGCCCGGACCAATTCTTCCAGGGAATCATACCGCAGCCGTCCCTTTGTATCCACATCGATCAAAGAAAGCTCTATGCCCTGCTCCTCCATCCGATAAAGGGGCCTTAGAACCGAATTATGCTCACATACCGATGTAATGACATGATCGCCCGGTTTAAAAATTCCCTGAATGGCAATATTTAACGCCTCCGTGGCATTACTGGTAAAAGCGATCCGTGACGGATTTGATACCACAAAAAGCCGGGCCAGCTTC
>CATYEA010000035.1 GCA_958405355.1 uncultured Lachnospiraceae bacterium | reverse complement strand
TATCAAACATATCCTGAATATGCCGTTCCTCTTATTCCGGGTCTTCGTTGGAATCACAGATCAGAACCGAATAGTTATATTTGATAAAAAAAATATCCAGGGTTCGTACAATCTTTGCAAAGAATTCATTCGTTATATCCGGCACGATAACTCCCACACTGCGGCTGCGTCTCGTCCGAAGCCCGATGGCATTGACATTTGGTCGAAATCCACATTCTTTAATCGTTTGGAGAACCTTCTTCTCCGTTTCCTTTGAATAACCGCCAAGCTGATTGACAACTCTGGATACTGTGGCAGTGGAAACCCCGGCCGTCCTTGCCACATCAACAATCGATACCTTTTTTCCTTCCATTCTGCCACCCCTCTCCAACATTTGCGTAAAGGTTTACGTTCTCTTTACATTCAGTATATAACCACCTAACATTACTGTCAACGGCTTTTGAGTTTTTCTACAAAAGCGGCAATATTTTGATATATTTTTTGTGCATATCTTACATGACATTTTCTATTCTCGCCAAATTTTATCGTAGTTTTTTAATAAGTAAACGTTTAATCTTTAACAATAAAAAAACTGCCGCACCACTCCGAACATTCATCCGGATATGGCACGGCAGCCCTCATATAAAACGCAGCTTTACTCCTGCACGATATGCAATTCTATTATTTTGCCTGAATATATCCTTTTGCGGTCAATAACTCTGCGCAGAGAATCGCACCGCCGGCCGCACCGCGGATAGTATTGTGGGACAGGCCTACAAATTTATAATCATAGACCGTATCCTCGCGGAGACGTCCTACAGAAATACCCATTCCATTTTCATAGTCCACATCCAGAGCAATCTGAGGACGATTATCCTCTTCCACATACTGGATGAACTGCTTCGGTGCGCTTGGAAGATTTAATTCCTGAGGCAGCCCGCTGAAGCTCTTTAATTTGGCAATAAGTTCTTCCTTTGTTGGTTTCTTTGCAAATTTAACAAATACAGCCGCTGTATGTCCGTTTAAAATCGGAACACGGATACACTGGGTAGTAATGACCGGGCTTTCAGCCTTCACAATGACGCCATCCTTTACTTCGCCCCAGAGACGCAGTGGTTCCTGTTCGCTCTTTTCTTCCTCGCCGCCGATATAAGGAATGATGTTGCCTACCATCTCCGGCCAGTCTTTAAATGTCTTTCCGGCGCCGGAAATAGCCTGATAAGTCGTAGCCACAACTTCTGTCGGCTCAAATTCTTTCCATGCGGTAAGTACCGGAGCATAGCTCTGAATAGAGCAATTCGGTTTTACGGCAACGAAACCGCGTGTTGTACCAAGACGTTTTTTCTGATGTTCGATCACTTCAAAATGCTCCGGATTGATTTCCGGTACGACCATCGGTACATCCGGTGTCCAGCGATGGGCGCTGTTATTGGACACAACCGGTGTCTCTGTCTTTGCATAAGCATCTTCAATCGCACGAATTTCTTCTTTTGTCATATCTACAGCGCTGAAAACGAAATCGACTTCAGCCGCAACTTTTTCTACTTCATTGACATTCATGACCATTAATTTCTTAACGCCTTCCGGCATCGGTGTGGTCATTTTCCAGCGGTCCCCTACCGCTTCTTCATAAGTTTTCCCTGCGGAACGCGGGCTTGCTGCAACAGCGACAACTTCATACCATGGATGATTTTCAAGAAGAGAAATAAATCTCTGTCCGACCATTCCAGTTGCTCCAAGAATTCCCACTCTTAATTTCTGTTCCATTGTAAAATCTCCTTTACTCTGATGTCCGTCCAGTAAACACATTTGTGTGTACTCGAACTATGTTACACGATATTGTGTGAAAAAGCAAGTATTTTTTCTAATATTTTAGTGCTTTACGATAAAACTGCCCGGAACTGGTCAGATAATAGACCGAATCGTCATCCAGACAGAAAAATGCCATTTTCCCTCCAAAGGCATAGCCGCAGTCCAGACCTATACGGTTCTCATCCATCCAAATTTCCGTAGAATCCAGCGGTTCCCCCCGGTCATCCCGGATGATCAGTGAAAACGTATGTCCGAAGAAAACCCTCACTTCCGGATCTATAAACCGCAGCGGTCTTCCATAGAAAGCCTTCTGCTCCCACAGCATCTTAAATGGTTTCTGCTGCTTCATCAATTCCTCCAGGGAATGATAGCGAATGCCTTCCGTAAAAACTCCGGCATGAACCAGAATATTTTTTCCAAGAATCTTATACATCGGCCGTTCCCGAAGATAGTCAACAATGTCTTTTCGTTCATTTGCAAGAAGTTCCATATACTGGATATAGGTCTCCCGTCCGCCGTGTTCCAGCCAGAATTTCCGGACTTCTGTATCGGAAAGGGTACTCGTATTCACGTCCACATTCCACAAAAATCCCTGCTCATGATTTCCCATAAGAAGTTCCATATTTGGCTGCTCCATAATATATTGAAGCAACGGAATCGGCTCTTCTCCCCGGTCCACCGCATCCCCAATAATATAAAGAAAATCTCCGGGACCAAAATTTATATATGAAAGCATTTGTTTAAATTGTTTAAAACATCCATGAATGTCCGATGTCAGATAGATCATTTAATCCTCCCCACTTTCGCACGAAGACGATAGAGCATCAAAGCAAAAAATTCCCGTACATAATAATTCAGCAGAAGTACCGGTTCCGAGGAAGCTGCCAGGCCGGATACCTTTTTCATACCAATACGTCTGGCTGTTTCCAGTGACCGAAACAGATGAAAACCATTGGTAACGACCACATAACTGCTCTCCCGGCCACCGAATACCATGGAATAGAGAAGATTCTCCCGGGTACTTTCAGATACTTCTTCCAAAAGAATTCGCTCTCTGGAAATTCCCATATCCATCAGGGTTTCGCAGATACATTTCGCTTCTGTGATATTCTCACCCGGTCCCTGCCCGCCGGAAGCAATAACTTTTGTTTCCGGATTTTTCTTCAAATAATTTGCTCCGGCCTGAATCCGCCGCAGCAATGAGCGTGATGGCCGGTCCCCCTTCACCTGTGCGCCGAGAATAATCATATAATCGGCTCCCGGCTCCGGTTTCGCATGGGCCATACAGAGCAGACGGCCTTCCTGAAACAGAAAGTAAGCAGCCCCAATGCCCATCGGAATTTTAAGCCTGGACAGCCATTTCTCCGGTAAGGCTGTCATCGCTGTGAAAAAAGTTCCCGTTGCCAGCCAGAATCCTGCGAATGTTGTGCGGATTCCAGCATATGATATGATAAGTGTATAATAGAGCAGGTTAAAAATGCCTGCTGTTTTTAATATTTTCTTCATAAATAACCTCTTTATTATCAGAAAGGAATGACTCCATGAAATCGTCCAAACAGGTTCAAATCATCCGCCAAGCTCTGCTACTCCGGGGAAAAAATCAATATACCCAATCTTCACTCCGTCTCCTGGTCGATCAGGGATACAGTGACTGTTCCTCCTTTGTCTGGTGGCTCTACCTATCAACCCTGAAAATTGATATCGGTATGGATACTCCGGAACAAATATTATCCCTGAAGGGTCTGGATGTGGATTTCGGCGGAAAAGAGAGCCCCAATATATCTCACCTAAACCCCGGGGACCTGCTTTTCTTTGAAGGCACCGATACATCCCGTCCTTTTCACGTAGGCCACGTAGAAATGTATCTTGGTCAGGGAAAGCTCATTGGCCACAACGATAACGGCCTTCCTGGTCCCACAGTGAAAAATCTCCGTGATTTCTGTCGGGAACGAACCGATACCGGACGTCCCTATATTAAAACCCGTCGTTTTCTATTTTAATAATTTTTCGGGTCAAAGTAAATAATATCTTTATTTTTTAACAAAAATACTATATAATACTAACTATATGTGATTAAAAAACAGGAAGGTGATTTTATGAAGATCGGTAAATTTTTTAAATTTGTAATTAAAACATTGACCGCTGCCATTGCCATCGGAAGTATCGCCTATATCGTTAAAGATATCATGGATAAAAAAGCTTCCGATAATTTTGATGACACCTGGGATGATGATTTGGATGAGGATTTTGACGATATGTTTGATGACGAGGATTCCGAAGATGTCACCAGCACTCGTGAATATGTAAAAATGGATCCTTCTAAAATGTCTGCCGAAACCTGTGAAGAATAATGAGGTGAAAATATGAGTGAATCAACAAAACGTGCTGCAGAAGAAAAAATTTCATGGGAAGGATTACAGCAGCTGATGGATGAAGATACTGTTCTTTCCGTTCAGATTAAGGGCGTTGTAAACGCTGGTGTCATCGCTTATGTACAGGGTGCCCGCGGATTTATCCCAGCTTCCCAGCTTTCCACGAGCTATGTAGAAGATTTAAACGAATGGCTGAATAAAACCGTGGATGTTAAGATCATCACTGTAGATGCTGAACAGAAACGTCTTGTATTATCCGGCCGTGTTGTCGAACAGGAAAAAGCTGCCGCTGAAAAGGCTGCACAGATTGATGCTATTTCTGTTGGCGATATCTTTGAAGGAACCGTTGAAAAAATCACTTCCTACGGAGCATTTATCCGTCTTGAAAACGGTTTGAGCGGTTTGGTACACATCTCCCAGATGAGCACCAAACGTATCAAAACACCAAACGATGTTATGGCTGTCGGCGATACCGTGAAAGTAAAAGTTATCCAGAAAAAAGAAGGCAAACTCAGCCTCAGCATGAAAGCATTGCTTTCTGATGATGCGGCTGAACCAAGATATGAAAGAGAATCCGTACACTTCAAATCCGAAGGCGATGCGGCTACAAATCTCGGTGCTTTACTGGCTGGTATTAAATTGGACTAAATACTAAATTAAATTATGAAGAGGAATCGGACCGCTGCGGGTCTGATTCCTCTTTATATTTTTGCTCTTCTATTTCAGTACTGCTGATCGTTTTCTTCCTTCATTTAAAAAGCGTTTGAATTTCTCCACCGAATCATTGAGGATCAATTCTTCCGGAAAACCTGCTTCTTCTACGACTTCAATCGCCTGGGTCAAATCGCCCACCATAAAACTGGCATGGGCATCTGTGTTCATCACCACCGGCACCTCATATTTTTTGCACAAATCCAGAATGATCAGATCATTTTCCCGGGCATTGGTCCTGGAATTCAACGGACTCATGGAATTGTTATTCAACTCCACAATCTTGCCATACTTCCTGGCCTCGGCGATGACCTGCTCATAATCCAACGGATAACGTCCGTCATCCGGGTGTCCCAAAACATCCACATAAGGATTATGAATGACCCCCAGCATGGCCGCCGTATTTTCCTCCATGGTTCCAGGGGTTATGCACGGCGGATGAAGACTTGCGATTCGAAGATCGGTACAATTCATATACCGCTCGGGCAAATCTACCCGGCCTGTGTAATCCATAATATTTAATTCCACGCCAAACATCAGCTCCAGGCCCTTTTGGAATCTCGGCAGGATTTTCAGATTATAAAAATAAAAATCCTTGCAGCTTCCCGGCATAGCCGGTGCATGTTCTGTGATCGCCAGAAGTTTCAGCCCCTTTTCCACAGCCGCATCGATCATTTCCGTAATCGTATTATAGGCATGGCCGCTGGCCAAAGTGTGGGTATGGGTATCCAGCTCTATTTTCATAATGTCCCTTCTTTCACTCGATTTTCAAAATAAACAAACTTATCAATAGCATCCAGAATATCCTTAAAAGTCTCCCGCGGTGCCGCATCAATATAGGCTTTTAAAACCTCTTTTTCCTGTTTCTTATATCGTCCATAGAAAATATCATACAGATTATGACCACGCATATAAATCTTAAATTCTTCCATATGCTCCCGTATATCCTCCGGACATCTTATGGCCACGCCCGTCGCTTCGGTAAAATGCCGTCCGCACTTTAGACGATAGAGATATTCTTTCCATTTTTCAAACAGTATATCATAAAAAGCATCCACCGTGTCCAAAATTCCAATTTTTACCATAACTTCCGGATTTAAAAAGTAATTCTCAAAAGAATAGTATTTTAAAATCAAAACATTGCGGAGGGTCACCTTCGGCATCTTATCCACATCCCGAACCCGGCATTCATCGTAATACCGACAAAGCTGATTTGCCAGCATTTCCGGGTCTTTGCCGTCTCCGTCCCGAATCATAAGAAACTGGTCTTTTAAATAGAGCTTATTCATATATTTCAGATTGGCGTAGGTCTTAATATTTGTACAACTGTTCGTCGTGATAATTGCCACCCGGTAAGGTTTCCCCTCTTCATCCAGTATTTCCGAATAATACTTATCCAGTAGCAAAGGCAGACGGCTTTTATCCTGTTTTCCCTCGACGATAAAGACGAAATTCACATTCATCAAATCATTGGCCGTATAACCCAGGTCATCCAGGATCTGATCCACATCCGCGGGTTTTCTCGCAATCGAATACCAGTCTTTATCCACCACAATCTGCCGAATCTGGTTGGATGTGAAGTTAAAGAGCATATTCGGCGAATGGGTCGTAAAAATAACCTGATTCGTCTTGGACAGCCGGTACAAAATTTCTCCAGCTACCTTTTGAAGTCTCGGATGAAGAAAGATTTCCGGGTCCTCCATGAGAATGATGCACGGAATCCGTTTTCCGCCATAAATATAAGCTTCCAGCAGTGACAATATGTAAATACAACGCATGCCTGTCCCCATCTGAGACAAAGGCATTTCCACATCCCTCTCCCGGTTCCTTACAAAACCGCTGACCTTACACAGGTCTGCCATATTTTCGGCCATGTAGTAATAAATATCTTCACTCTGTCCGCCATTTTTATGAAAATAATCGTTAACACTGTCGGCAAAACGATTAAAATTCCCCTGATAAAGTTTGTATTCAAAAAGCCTGGCTGTCTCCAGCACATTCAGTTCAGCCGGTTTTTTCTGTTCAATCTTTCCAATACAATGAAAACAATGACGGCAATCCTTCCCTGCATCAAACAGACAGCGTCCGTCTCTCAGTCTTCCGGTCCATTCACTTTCCTGACAGAGAAAAATATCGTCCTGGATATCCTGAAAATGCCGCATACTGTCAATATAATAAAATTTAGGAATCACCTGTTCGATATAGTTATTATGCTTCCAAATCCCATCGCCGTAACGCCGCTGTCCATTTCGATTGACTGTCAGCCGAAAACGCAGCAGCCCTGTATCCCCGTCATAAGAAGGCAGCCGGTTTTTAAATTCCCGAAGCCACAGGTCATAGCGTTTATAACTGCTGACAATTCCTCCCTCATTAAACATCAACAAATCTTCCCCGTCTAACTGAAGATCCACATCAATCTCAATATTCCCGGCTTCCATGTTAAAATCATTTTCCTGAATCCGGTAAGTGTCATCCAAAATCCGCAGAGCATCTAAAGCCACTGTTTTCCCCGCATTATTTTTTCCGACCAAAATCAGAACATTTTCAATGTCCTGGATTTCCATATCCCGAATAGATTTAAAATTTTGAATACGCAATCGATTTAAGCGCATATTCCCACCCCCGTCTATCGGATGCGCCCGAGCGCGTAAAACCGGATTATTTTTGTACGGCCGCGCCCGGCGCATTTTATTTACTATTTTGAAAACTGGGTTGTCACAAGTGCATCGTAATCTACCCGTTTGTCGAGAACGCCTGCTTCCTCCAGAATATTCTGCAGAAGTTCAAAGGCTTCCTCCGTAAAAATCGTATCTGTTTTCCACGTGTCCTGACTGTGATATCGTTCCACAATGGTTTTCAGTGTATCAAAATCCGTCTCTTCAAACTGCGGCTGGATAATTTTCGCAATTTCTTCACTGCTGTGACTATTCACATAATCCAGACCTTTTTGAATTGCTTTAGTAAAGCTCTGAATTGTCTCCGGATGTTCATTCATATAAGAACCAAGCGCTGAGAAGCACGTATACGGTACATAGCCCGAATCCACCCCAAGGGAAGCGATAACATAACCGCCGCCATCCTTTTCAATACTCGTGGCAAAAGGCTCAAATTCCACCGTATAATCTCCGGTGCCGCCTACAAAAGCTTCTGCCGTTACACCAAAATCAATATTCTGGATAATTGTCAAATCTGTTGCCGGATCAATGCCGTTCATTTTGAGGATATACTCAAAGACCATCTGAGGCATACCACCTGCCCGACCGCCAATGACCGTTTTTCCCTTCAGATCAGACCAGGAAAAATTCTGGTCATTTGACCGGCTGACAAGGAAATTGCCCGCCCTCTGAGTCAACTGGGCAAAGTTAATGGCATAATCTGAATTACCCTCATTATAAACATAAATCGTCGCCTCCGGTCCCATGAAACCGATATCTGCTTCTCCGGCAATCATGGCAGTCATCACCTTATCCGCCCCATTACCGTTGGTCAGCTCCACATCCAGACCTTCCTCTTCAAAATATCCCTCTTCCAGCGCCACATACATTGGTGCATAGAAAATGGAATGGGCCACCTCCTGGAGCCGCACCTTTGTCAGCCCGGCCGTACTTTTACCGCAGCCTGTTAAGGCCATTACCAGCATGGCCAAAACCGTTCCAATAACCAAACATTTTTTTCGCATAACTAACCTCCCATCGAATCTAATACATAGTATTCGAGTCGGGTCCTATGCGTTCCTCTATTTAACCTGAATTGCTTTCTGAGGACACATTTCCTGACAGCAAAAGCAGGCGATACATTTTTTATAATCATAAACCGGCGCCAAAGGTTTATGAAGGTTGATAGCCTTTCCCTCCACCGGACAGGCTTCCACACAGATGCCGCAGCGGATACAGCGCTTCTCCACGATATATGGTTTTCTCTGAAAATGCCGTGAAATCCAGCGAATCTGACGCCAGAGACGCCTCACTTCCTTTCCCCGGTTCACATCATAATCTTTCCTGCCAAAACGTTCTTTTACCTGGGAAGTCGTCAGTATCCCTTCCTTTGTTACAACGTCAATATCTTTTTCCGCCCAAACACCAAGGCCCATTTTCTCTCCCTGAACATTTGTCGGCACCAGCTCCGGTGCCAGATTCATCAGGGAACAGCAAACACTGTCCAGCGCCACTGGATCTGTGGACAAAAGCATAACCCCCATATGCACTGGGGTTCCCGAAGCCGGGCCGTTGCCCTCCATCGCTGTAATGCCGTCCATAATATAAAGGCGCGGCCGGACATAACGGTTTAAATCCACCAGCATCCGGGCAAAGCTTTCCGCATTGGAATATTTTGTATGACCCTTCGCTTTATGAAGTCCCTGGATACAGCCGTACATATTTTTCACAGCCCCCGTCATCCGCTCCAACTGGTGGGTTTTCATCTTACATATATTGATCAATGCCTCTGTTTCCACCACAGCCTTTGCCATATGAAACTGCTTTGCCATCTTTCCCTGTGGATAGTTGACAAGGATACTTTCACTAAAATCCGCCATAGGAATATTTAGTCGTTCCATCTCTGCGGCCAGGCCACAGGCCTCTGCAATTTTCTCCATGGGTCCGACGCCCGCCGAATCTCCATAGGAAAGATGCTCACAACCCGCTTTCTTGAAAATCCCGGCAACAGCCGCCACAACCAGCGGATGGGTCACTATGGCATTGTCTGCTTCCGCCTTCCGAAGAAGATTTGGCTTCAAAAGAATTTTTTCCTCTGGTTGTACAAACTGCTGAACACCTCCAAGCTGTCCGATTCCCCATACCAGTTCTTCATATATTTTTTCTCTGTCGTATTTGCTGCACTTTAGCAAAACAACCTGACTCTTCAAAAGATTCTCATCTCCTTCACATAAACGTATTCATGGCTGTGATAACCACCATTACCAATATAGCTATAACCAGCCACACATCCAGAATATTTTCCGAATCATCCACCTCCGGAAGGGCATATCGGCTATAAACCGGCTCTTCTTTCTGAAAGGCATCTGAAAGTTTCCGTCCATTCACACGGAATGTGGCCTTAATGAGCAACATCACCAGCGGAATCATAATAACTGCCAGAATTCCTACTGAGGCCAGAGCAAATTTCATTTCATCACCGGAACCAAGCACACTTTCCACATTATAGGCGGCTCCGGACATATCCTCAATCGTCTCCTCTGAGAAAAATCCGGACAAAGTAGAAATACCGTTCATAAAAAAATGCATCAGCATCGGTGTTATAATGGAATCCGAGGCCTCCATCATCAGGACCATGATCAGTCCAAGATAAATAGCATAAGGCATCTGATTAAAATTCATATGAAGCAGCCCGAAAATCACTGCCGATAAAACGAGAGCCAGGACCGGAGATTTCTTCTTATAGCTCCGATAAACGACACCCCGCATCAGAAATTCTTCGCCGATGGCCGGACACACGGCCATTACCAGCATAGATACAACAAAACCATGATTGTAGATTCCTGCCGCTGTTGCTGCTACCGCATTTTCCACGAAAAGCATGGATATTAAATTCAGCAGAGCCACAATCGGATACGAGCAGAGAATGATCAAAAAGGAAAATACCACTGTTTTCAAAGGTACCGGCCGGATCCTGAAAGTTTCTTTCACATCAGCTCCTGAAATCAAGGCGCCAATAATTGGAATCAAAATCACAGATAACTGAGTTCCAAGCACCAGCGGAAGTGTGTCATAAACACCTAAAAAAATCATTAAAAACTGGATACCTATCATAACTACTGTCGTAATACATAAAATCCGATTACCTGCTCTGGCACTCATCCCCGGATTTTGTTCATAATTTTCTTTATAATATTCCTCCATAAATTTCCTCCATTTTATATGTAGTTTTCAAAACTATATATTGTGTTCTGATTGACTTTTTTTGTAAATTCGATATAATAAGACATAGCAACAGGTATTTCTCACAATTTATACAGGAGCGTGTAGTTTATGGATAATTATCCTTCCATTCAAGCAATTTTAGATGAATTTATTCAACATATAGAAGCCCATTCTCCGATTTCTGCTTCGGAGCTGCCGAATATTGACCTCTACATGGACCAGGTCACCACATTTATGGACGAACATCTGGAACACTCCAAGCGTTACCCAGAAGACAAGATTCTTACAAAGACCATGATCAACAATTATGCAAAGAATCGGCTGCTTCCGCCGCCGGAAAAGAAAAAATATTCCAAGGACCATATGCTGCTTCTGCTTTTCATCTATTATTTTAAAAACATACTTTCAATCAATGATATCCAGAAGCTGTTGACGCCAATGACCGACCGGTATTTTAAAAATGAAGACGGCACGGATATGACCTGGCTCTACAGTCATATTATGGACCGGGAACCGGAACAGTCTAAGCGGATTGGCGAAGATATCCTTCACCTGTCCGAAGATGCTCAGAAAATATTTGCCGATTGTCCCGAGGATGAACAGGAATATCTACATTTATTATCTGTAATCTCTCTGCTTTCCTATGATGTCTATATGAAAAAACAGCTCATTGAAAAACTCATTGACTCGGCCAGCTTCCTTGAGGATGTATCGAATACTAAAAAGAAAAAATAGAAATTGAAAAGCACTTATTTCTCTCCCCCAGAGAAATAAGTGCTTTTTAACTATTCCTTCTTTTCCTGAATTCGCTGAATCACCATGTCATACCCATCATTGCCATAATTCAGAGAACGGTTAACACGGCTGATCGTCGCTGTCGATGCACCTGTTTTCTCCGCAATTTCAAGATAGGTCTTATGCTGACGGAGCATTCTGGCTACTTCAAATCTCTGGGACAGCGAAAGAATTTCGTTAATCGTCGCCAAATCCTCAAAAAAGTCAAAACACTCATCCACCGACTTCAACTGAATAATAGCTTCAAATAGTGTTTCCACCGCCGACGTGCGTATTTTTTTATTCATAGTTAATCCCACCCTTTAACACTGTAAAATTTGAAATCATTATCTATATATTACCATCTCATAGTGATAAAGTCAATTCAATTTGCTATAGATTCACTCTTCTCCGGTGCATATTGCTCAATTGCTGCCTCAATTCGGCTTTTAACAATATCTGCAATTTCCACTGTTTTCATTCCTTTATATTCCTCATAGGTCAACGGTTCCAGATAATGAATCTGAGCTGTCATCTTTTTAATGGAATGGATATCAAATGCTTTGTAAGAATCTATGATTGCCACAGGCACGATCGGACATTTGGCATAAAC